>CAZQXS010000044.1:12881-17589 GCA_964597275.1 uncultured Pseudomonadota bacterium
TCAGCACTCATCCCACGCAAAAGCCAGCACCTCCCGGATGTCCTGAGAGCCGGACAGCCACATCAACAACCGCTCGATGCCCAGAGCCATGCCTGCCGCAGGAGGCATGCCTTCCTCAAGGCTTGCCAAAAACGGCTCGTCCAACGGCACGGAGTCCCGCCCAGCGGCTTGTCGGTTGGTGAGGTCATTCTCGAAGCGGCGGCGCTGTTCGGCAGGATCGGTGAGTTCACCGAAGCCATTGGCGAGTTCGAGGCCGTCCATGTAGAGTTCGACCCGATCGGCGTAGCCCGGATTTTCCGGGAGTTCGCGGGCAAGGCTGGCGAGCGGCAGGGGCCACGCATGGACGAAGAGCGGTCCCTCTCGGCCAAGCTCCGGTTCCAGCCGATCCCACAGCCGAAAAAACACGTCGTCGTAGCTCTCCGCCCCCTCCAGCCAGTCCGCATGACCTTGCGCCACAACCGCCTTTCGCAACCGCACGGCATCCGAAAGTTCATCCAAGTCCAGTTGGAAGTGCTGCGCGAACAACGCCCGCACGGTCGTCCTGCGCCAAGGCGGCTTGGGCAGGCTGGGCCGTGTGATTCCGGGGAGTTCGGAAGCCGCGTGGTGGAGCGCCGAGATGAAGCCCTCCAAATCCTGCGTCACGTCCCCCACCATTCCGCCCGACCGATACCACTCCAGCATGGAGAATTCAGGATTGTGCCGCCGACCCGATTCCATGCCCCGGAAGCAGCGGCAGATTTGGTAAATGCGCGGAAAGCCGCCCACGAGCATCCGCTTCATCTGGAACTCGGGCGAGGTGATCAGGAATCCGACAGGAGCAGACGCGCCCTCGACCGTGACCGCAAAGGGCTGGAACTGCACCTCCGGGCTGGGCGCAGGAACCAGCAACGGCGTTTCAACCTCCAGAAAGTCCTGCTCGTCAAACCACTCCCGCAGTGCCCGGAGCATTTGGTGCCGGAAGCGCAACAGCGCCATGCGGCTGGGCGTGCGACCCAAGTTCCGCCAGCGGAGCGCATCTGCACCCAGGCTTCCGGGGCAATGGGAGTCTGAAGCACTGAGTGGATTTCCGGAGCAGTCGAGCGGCAGCAGTGTTCCCGGAACCGGCGGTGGAATTTGAGGCGAGGGATGTTGGCGGACGTGGTCCTCAACGAGCAGCAGCAGTTCCGGAGGGTCGGCGTCCAACACCTCCAGCACTCGTGCGAAAGCAACAGGTCGGGGCGGCCCGGAGGTGGCCATGCTACTCCATCAGCCTGCGTTCGCGCTCTGCTTTCTCGCGTTCGAGGTTGTCCATGTACTTGCGGGCCAGCATGCGAGCGCGGGCGGTGTGGGCCGCACGTTTTTTGCGGATCACCTCGCGTTCCTCATGGTAGGCATCAATCGCCTCGTGCCCAACAGCATCAAGGGACTCGATCGCTTCGGGAACCACGTCCTGATTCCACGGCGCATGCTCGCCCTCGGATGGCCACAGCCGCTGGGCAATCCCGTTGAGGTACACCCCCCGGTACTTGGGGGACATGGACATTGCAAAGTTCTTGGGATTCACCCAGATGCGGAAGCGCGGGGGGTGGTCGGGGTGCAGCGGTGCCCCCAGCATTTCCAAGGTCTGGCGGAACCGCTCGCGGGCCGCCACCGTCTGGAGCCGGAGGAAGAACACCTGAATCTTGTGGTCCTCGTCGCTGTTTGGCCGCTCAAAAAAATCAATCGGAATGCTCTCCAAGTCGAAATCCGTGACAAACACATCCCCCAGGTTGTCCCGCACAATGAGCGAGGCCGAGAGGAACTGGTTGACGTTGCAGACCATCATCACGTCCTCAACGTAGTGCAGGTGTTCCAGCAGTTCCCGTGGGCGCAGTTGGTGTGGTGGAAAGAAATCGTGAATCTCCTGCGCAAGCAACTGCATGTCGTCCTGCGTGAACGGGTTGCCGCTCACCTTGGTGCTGGACTTGGCGGCTTCCTTTTGCCACGCGGTGATCCGGGGTGCCTGAAGCCCAACGTAGCCGCTGAAGATGCAACGGGCCACGCCCTGAACCAGAGGCTCTTCAAACATGATCATCGCGTTCGAGCCGTCGGTGCGTCCGGAGGCCCACGCCTCGCGGCGGCTGAGGACCGAGAGGAACTTCCACTTGCTGGACTTGGGGTTGAAGGAAATCAGGATCAGCGAGCGCGGGATGCAGAGGCTTTTGGAGATCGGCAGGGGGATTTGGTTGGGCTTGCGCTTGAAGTTGCGCTCAAAGTGGTGCTTGAAGATCACGTTCTCGTTGGTGTCGCCTCCCACCTTCACCCGCCCCCGGTGGATGCACCGCTCCAGCGAGACAAAATCCAAGTCCTTGCCGGCGTAGCGAGTCTGGATTTCCTCCACGCTTTCCTTGAGGTGCATGTGATCCTGATAGATCGCCTTGGCCTGCAAGCGTTCCAGCGCGTTGAGCGGCTCCTTGCGCTTGAGCTTGACCAAGACCTCGTGATCCTCAATGGCAATGCGCTGACTTGCCGGAGCCACCAGCAGTTCCAACTCCTCAATCGCCCCTTCCTCATCCTCAAACGACACGCCTTTTTTGAGGAGATAATCCCGGACCTGCCGGGCGGCTCGCTGCTTGCCCAGCACACAGAGCTGACGCTCGACGCGCAGCATGGAACTCAGAAACTGCTTCTTGAGCCGCTCCTCCACCAGATTGGCCGTGTCGTCCCGCCCCTGGGCAAAGTGCATCATCTCCAGGCGTTCCGCCAGATTGGGGAAGAAGCGCTCGTAAAACAGCACCATCGCCCGCTCCCGCCACACCGCATGGGGGTCCAGCCGCAGGGGGTCGGCCTGCATCGAAAAATTGATGATGTCCGAAAGCCGCAAGTGCTGGGCAAAGCAGAAGACAATCTCCCGGCCCACCTTCCTGTGGGGAAAGCGCATGAGCAGTTCGGAGAACTTGATCCACCACGGGTCGAGCAGCAGTTGCGGAAACGCCTCCTCCAGCAACCCGATGTCCTCAAGGTGCGGATGCTCCGGGTTGGGGTTCTGCACAAACTCTCGCTCCGCCGGGTTCAGCACCAAAGCCGTCAGGCTGGTGAGCGGCTGGTTGTACGGCTCATCGCAGAGCAGTTCCACCCACCAGCAGTTCAGCAATGCCTTGGGGAGGTTGCGGTGGCTGACCTTTTCGCTCTCTCTCAAAAAAACCGGAATGACGTGTTCGATGAACAAGGGGCGGGGCACGTCCAGCGATCCCCAGTCCGCCATCGTCCGCATCAAAACCTGTTGGGGTCGTCCTTGCGGATCGGGCTGGGTGACGTGCCACTGGTCGTCCGGAAACACCCCGACGGTGAGCAGCGGGCGGAGTTCGCGGGAAATGCAAAACGGCATGGGCGGGTCGCCTGCCAGCATCATCGCCGGGTTGAGCAGGAAGTCGTTGAGCAGCAGCGAATACGCCAGACTGCCTTCCGGAGACACCAAAAAAGGCGTGTGCCGTCCCTCACGCATGTTGCGGAGCAGGTTGAGGAAGTAGTGGACCTCCGTGTTCGGGTACTTCTTGGTGAGGTACTGCTCCACCACCCGAACCTTCATGAGCATCGGGTATTCCGTTTTCGCCTCAATCCCCAGCGCCTGCTCTCGCTGGCAGTTCCGAATCAACCCGACAAAATCCCTCAGCAACACTCCGGGCTTCAGAGGCGGCGCTTGTGCCGGAGGGGTCAGAAAGGGGAAGAACACCCCCAGAGCCGGCCAGAACCGGGCGAATCCGGGGTGCTGCTGAAGCAAGTGCGCCACATTGCGTTCTACCAGCTTGCGGTGGTCCTGCTCCGGACGCTTGAGGAACAGCTTCCAGAGCTGGTCGTCCAGCAGTTTGCGAAGGGTGCTGGGCAGAATCGCCTCGATGATGCGCAATTCCTCATCGGTCAGCCCCTCGTGAAACTTTTCGCGCAGCAAGGATTTGACCTTCTCCCGGAGCTGTTCAAATTTCTGCCCCAGCGCGTTTTCCATGCTCGTGAGCAACAAGCGGTGCAGGTAGGTGAGCAGCGCGTGGAAGAAATCGAGATCCGTCCACGGTCGTTCCACGGGAGGCGTTGTTTCCACAATCACCTGCGCGTCCATGTCGGAATCCGGCTTGTGCCCGATCCCCCCCAGACTGCCAATGGTGGTCAGGGCGCGGATGTGCGAGGCTTCGGTGGAGTCCAGCGATCCGGCAAGCAGCGGGTAGTGCTTGCGGACGAAGGAGCGGAAGCCGTCGGCCCCCTCCTTGAAGGCAGGTGGCAGAAAACGCTCCAGCCCGTCAACTCCGGCATAGGCGTTTTTGGGAAACACGTCGAAGGTGCTGCTGTCAATGATCGGCTTGCCCTCCTCGTCGTACCCCACGGTTTGCTCCACCTCAAAGGGCGGAAGGTCGGTGGGGTTCGCGTGAAAGAGCAAGAGGCTTTCGTGAACCGTGCTCTTCAGGTCCGCATCCGCGAGTTCCGCAAAACTCTGCATCCGTGCCGCATAGATCCGCTCCAGCGCCTCGTGTTCGCTCTGGGCTTTTTGCCGAAGATCGAGCAGCACCTCGGCCTCGTACTGCCCCAGCAGTGCCTCCGCGATTTCCCGCGTGCCCAGCGAGTCGTGCAACTGCCGCAGCCGCTCCGTCACCTCCGGAGTCCACGGCTGTTCGGGGTAGGACTGGTAGGCTTGGAAAAACCGCTTCTGCGACGCCTCGGCCTCACGGGCCGCCTGTGTGCTTTTGGGAGGCGATCCCTT
>CAZQXS010000044.1:17689-27620 GCA_964597275.1 uncultured Pseudomonadota bacterium
CTCACGGGCCGCCTGTGTGCTTTTGGGAGGCGATCCCTTGGTGGAGTCAGACGACTTGGACAGGCTGGGAAACAGCGGCATGCTGAGGGTGTGGTTTGGTCGGAGGTTCAGGATTTCACGCGTTCCACGTACTCGCCCGTGCGCGTGTCAATCTTGAGCAACTCCCCATTGTCAATGAAGAGGGGCACGTTGACCGTGTAGCCCGTGCTCAAGGTGGCCGGCTTGGTGGCTCCCGTGACCGTGTTGCCCCGTTCCCCCGGAGCGGTCTCCGTCACCTCAAGGTTGACGAAATTGGGCAGGGTCAGCCCCAGCGCCCGGCCTTTGTAGAAGGAGATGCTCACCCCCATGTTCTCCAAGAGGAAATTGACCGCATCCCCGACTTCGTCGGCTTGCAGTTCCACCTGGTCGTAGTTGCTGCTGTCCATGAAGTGAAAGGCGCCATCATTGTAGAGAAACTGCATCTCGCGTTCCTCCATGTCGGCGGGCTTGAGTTTTTCTCCGGTTTTGAAGGTCCGATCCAGCACCGAGCCTGTGATCATGTTGCGGATCTTGGTCCGGGTGAAGGCGTTGCCCTTGCCGGGTTTCACAAACTGGAAATCCACCACAATGAACGGATCGCCGTCCAATTCGACCCGAAGCCCTTTCCGGATGTCTGAAGTTTCGTACACGCTGACCGCCTGCTGCAAATGGGTTATTGAAGCGTGTTTGGCGACGCTTTCACCAAACACCGGAATTCAAGATAGTCTGAAACCCCCTTCAGGATCAAGGAAGAACCCACATTTCCTTCAGATTGGTCCGCGTGTCACAGTAATTGCAAGAGGGTGGTCGGACACAAGGATTCTCCGCCTATGCAAAGGAAGGTGTTGGCGGGGCTGCTATTCATGCTTGCCCCCCTTCTCACAAACGCACAAAGCTATCAAGGGCTGCCGCCCTCGGACTACACCCGCCCCCGGATCACGGAGGTGCGCCGTCTCACCACCGGAAAGGTGACGGTGAACTCGCGGGTGGTTTGGGAAGTGGAGTTCTCTGCGCCCGTCACGGTGGTGCGCGACACGACCGTGCGGTCGGTCTGCCTTGACGAGTGCATCCCCTTGCGCAACCCGGACCCCAGCCGGCTCAAGGGAGGATTCCCCTACCTTGACCTTGAGATCGGCAAGCTCCGGCGCAAGGCGCTTTACCACGGTCGGGCAAACAACCGGGTGGTGCGCTTTGCCTACACGATCCAGTCCGGCGACCCTGCCACCGAGGTGCAGGTGGTGCCCGGCACCTTGCACCTGCCCTCCGAGTGGATGATCGTCAGCGATCAGTCGGTGTTCGCCGATCTCGGCCTGCCGCCCAAAGCCCTCACCCCCAATCGTAGCACGCTCCGCATTGACCTGCTGGCTCCCGGCATGGGTCCGGGACTGGACGCTCAGGTGGGCCTGCGCTTTTTGAAGCTCGTGAAGGGCAAGCCGAACGAAGCCAAGCTGGAGTTGGTGGCGACCGACAACGTTGGGGTTTCCGGCTTTCTGCTTTCCGAACTTCCAGACCGCCCCTCGCTGTCTTCCAAGGATTGGGTGTCGGTGCCCCCGCGCAAGGTACTGCGTCGCCATGTGCAGTATCGCAGGCCCCGCGATTTCAAAGACTCCGAGCAGGTGATCCATGCGTGGTTCCGGGACGAGGCCGGCAACCTTTCCCCACGGGTGGCCACCCTGATTCAGTACCAGCTTGCGGAACTTGGCGCTGCCTCCAGCATGAACATCACCGCCAATGTTCCCGCCCAAAACACCGCTCCGCACGGCACGATCAGCCTGACGGAACTGTCTCCACTGGTTTCTGCCTCTTCGGTGGAAGTCGTGCTGCAAGCCACCGATGACGAAAGCGTGACGGGCTACTATGTTTCGCTCGATTCGGAACTTCCGCCCACCCACCGCTTTGTCCCGGTGACGCCCATCCTCAACCTCAACCAGCGCGTGCATGTGAATCTCGGCAACGAAGACGGCGATCAGCGCATCTTCGCATGGTTCAAGGATCAGCACAACCGCATCTCCCCCCCGGTTTCGGTGGGGGTTCAGGTGGACCGCACGCCTCCCAAGGGTGCCGCCCAAACCGATCCCGCCACCGGACGGCTGGAGGATTCGGAGCAGAACATCACGCTGCTGGCGTTTGACGAAATGGGAGTCGAGGCCTACCGGATTTCGCACACCCTCAAGACCCCCAAAGCCCACGAGTTCATCAGCGTTCCCAAGCAGCGCCGCTTTGAGAAGCGCATCCCGTGGGATTCCGAGCGTTCCGGGGTCCGGCTGTTCGCGTGGTTCCGAGACGGGGCCGGAAACGTTTCCGACCCGGTGATGGTCGCGCTGGAGCCTCCCCCTCCGCCCACACCGGAAGCAACGGTCCCTGTGGCCGCAGAGGCACCCGTCGCGCAACCCACGGTGATCGTGCCGCCGGTGTACCTCGTCACTCCAGAACAGCTCAAGCAACTCCCCCTCAAACTCCCGGAGGCCACTTCCGATCCCGCTGCCGAGCCAACACCTGTAGCCAAAGCACCGCCGGAGAGAACCCCCACCACCCTGGACCGCCTTTCCCAAAGCGACGGGGCGCATTGGGGACTGATCGGCACCGCAACAGCGGCGTTCCTGCTCAGTTACCAGCAACGCTCTCAGCACAGCAGCTATGTGAGCCGGAACCTTGAGTTGGAATCACAGGTTTCGCTGGGACAGGCAAGCTACAGCTCTGTGTCGTCTGAATACCAGAGCAACCAGAAAAAGATCACCGCCTCCAACCGCACCATCTACTTCCTCGACCTCCTCACCGCAGTGTGCCTGATCACGGAAACGCTCCTGCTCGTCAACGCCGCCTCGCTCCCGGACGCTCCGGAGGCTCCCCCCGAAGACGACACTGCCCAACTGCGCTGGCACCCCACCGTCGCTCAGGGCCAGCTTGGCCTCGCCCTGCGCCTCAAGTTCTGAGCCAAAAACCATGAAGCCCAACATCGTTGCCGCCCCGGAACTCGCACCGGAGGGACAGCAGAAAATTGACTGGGTGCGGCTCAACATGCCCATCCTGCGGAAGTTGGAGGACGAGTTCCGAGAATCTCAGCCCTTTGCCGGGCGACGGGTGCTGGTGTGTGTGCATCTGGAGGCGAAGACGGCCTATCTCGCGCTCGTGTTGCGGGCCGGCGGGGCCACGGTCGCGGTCACGGGCAGCAACCCGGATTCGACCAAGGACGACGTGGTGGCCGCGCTCGCAGAGGCGGGACTGCACGTTTATGCCCGCCACGGGGCCACTCCGGACGAGATGCGCGATGCGATGGGGCAGGCGCTCGACCTGCGCCCGAACGTGGTGATTGACGACGGCGGCGACATCGTGGAGTTGCTGCACAGTCCTCGGCGCGAACTGCTGCCGGACGTTTGGGGGGCCTGCGAGGAAACCACCACGGGCGTTCTGCGGGCCAAGGTGCTGAGCCGCGCAGGGCACTTGGAATTTCCGGTCATGCTCATCAACGACGCCCGCTGCAAGTACCTCTTCGACAACTACCACGGCACCGGGCAGTCCGTCTGGGACGGGGTGATGCGGGCGACCAACCTCGTGCTGGCGGGAAAAACCGTCGTGGTCATCGGCTACGGCTGGTGCGGCAAAGGCTGTACGGCACGGGCACAGGGGCTGGGAGCGCAGGTGATCGTCTGCGAGGTGGACCCGGTTAAGGCTGCCGACGCGCTCATGAACGGCTGCCGCGTGATGCCCCTCATGGAGGCGTGCGATCATGGCGACGTCTTCCTCACCGTCACAGGCGGACGGCACTTGCTGCGGCCTGAGCATTTTCAGCGCATGAAGGACGGTGCCCTACTCACCAACGCTGGGCATTTCTGGGAGGAAATTGATGTCGCCGGACTCGAAGCCCTCGCCGTGGAGCAGCGGCAAATGCGAGCCGATGTGCAGGGTTTCCAGATGCCGGACGGACGCTGGCTGCACCTGCTGGGACACGGCAACCTCGTCAACATCGCCTGCGCCGACGGCCATCCCGCCGAAGTCATGGACACCAGCTTTGCACTCCAAGCCCTCAGTGCCCAGCACCTCGTTGAACACCACGGCACTCTGGAACGCACCGTTCACCGAGTGCCGGAAGCCCTTGACGAGCGGGTGGCCCACCTGCGCTTGCAGGCGATGGGTGTGGAAATCGACACCCTCACCCCGGAGCAGCGAAACTACCTCGAAGTCCCGGAATAGCAGCCCGAACCTTTCCCTTCCCGTTCGGTCTGAAGCCCGGTTGCAGCATGATTCAGAGCCACCTCATCCAACCGACATGAACCTGCTCATCCGTAACACAACGCTGTTGACCGTTGACTCGGAAAACACCGTGCTGGCCAACGCCGACCTCGCAATTGCGGACGGTCGGATTGTCGGTGTGGGACACGCCCCGGAGGGTTTTGCGCCGGATCGGGTTTTGGACGGCACCGACCAGTTCGTGTTGCCCGGACTCGTCAACGCACACACGCACATGCCGATGGCGCTCTTTCGTAACTACGCGGACGACCTGCCGTTTTGGCCGTGGCTGATGGAGCGCATCAAACCCGCCGAGGACCACCTGACCGCCGAGCATGTTTACTGGGGGGCGAAGCTCGGCATTCTCGAATCGCTGCAAGCGGGCGTGACCTGTTTTCTCGACATGTATTTCCACATGGAGCAAGTGGCGCAGGCGGTGCAGGAGTCCGGAATCCGCGCCTGCCTGAGCGGGGCCTTGCTGGACATCGGCGGAGCGGGGCCGAGGTTTCTGAAAGACGCATCGGCGTTTCACGACCAGTGGCACGGCAGGGCGGACGGGCGCGTGACGGTTTGGTATGGCCCACATTCCGCCTACCTGTGCAGTCCGGGCTTTCTGCAAGAAATCGCCTGCCTCGCCAAACAGCGCGGCATGGGCTTGCACCTCCACGTTTCGGAAAGTCGGCAGGAAATCGCCGATTCGCTCAAAGCCCACGGCAAATCTCCGGTGCGGCTACTGGCCGACTTGGGCGTGCTGGAGGCGCCGACCGCTGCCGCGCACTGCGTTCATGTGGATGAGGACGACCGCGCCCTGCTCGCCGAGTTTGGGGTCCACGTCCTCCACAACCCCACCAGCAACCTCAAACTCGCCAACGGTTTTGCGCCGATCCCGGATTTGCTAGAGCGCGGGGTCAACGTCGCGCTCGGCACCGACGGCCACGCCAGCAACAACAACGTCAACCTCTTCGAGGAACTACACCTTGCCGCGCTGCTCCACAAGGCCACCACTGAAAACGCAGAAGCCGTGCCTGCGGAAACCGCACTGCGGATGGCCACGATCAACGGGGCCAAAGCCCTTGGGCTGGAGCAGGAGATCGGTTCGCTCGAAGTGGGAAAAAAAGCCGATGTGCTTGTGCTGGACACCCGCAAGCCACACTACTGGCCCCGGCACAATCCGGTGTCCGCCGTCACCTATTCTGCGCAAGCCGGAGACGTGCGGCATGTTTTGGTGGACGGAAATTTAGTCGTCGAGGATTACGAGGTCCGTACACTCAACGTTGCCGAAACCCTGCGGCAGAGCGAGGCGCTGGCCCAAGACTTGGTGAGGCGGGCCACGGCGTGACTCCGGAGCGTCAGCCCTCCTGCGTCTGCCGGGAACGGCACAGCAGGGTGCCGACCAAGGCCAGCAGAACAAAAATCCCGATGACCAAGTAGGAGACCTGCCAACCGTTGAGGAACGCAACCAGCGATTCCGGGGATTCCGCCACCTGTGCGAGCGGCCCCTCAAACCCCTGCCACGCCATCAAGGCCGTGATCACCGCAGACACGGTCGCCTGTCCAACCACGTTTCCGGTGTTGCGACTGAGGTTGACAAGCGCCCCGACGGGACCAAAGTGTTCCTTGGGAGTGGCGTTGAGGAGCATCACCTGGTTCGGAGTCGCCCAAGTCGCCATCGCCGCACCGTTGAAGAACAGCACCAGCGCCAGCATGGGCAGGGGGGTGTTCACATCAAAGAGCGCGATCAATAGGGCGCTGAGGAGGGCCAGCCCAAAGCCGAGCATCATGAAACGTCGGGAGCCGTAGCGATCCGAAAGCCGTCCGCTGCTCTGGGCACCCACGGCACTGCCCGCCGCCGCCGCCAGCATCAACAAGCCAATCACGCCCTCCCGGAGTCCGCGAATGCTGAGCAGGTACACGGGCAGCAGCAACACAGAGCCGGAGCGTCCCATGAAGCCGAGGACGCGGATGGCGACCGAGTAGCGGAAATCCCGCGTCAGGAACAGGCGCAGATTCAGCAGGGGCGAGGGATTCCGAACCTCCCAGATCACGAACGCGCCCAGCAGCAGCAGACTCAGCAACACACCCCCGCCCAGCCATTCCACCTGTGTCTGCGGAAACGGGCTGTTGATGGAGAGGATGAGTGCCACGATGGCCAGCGAGGACAACCCCGCTCCTATCCAGTCGAAGGCGTTGGAATCGGACTGAAAGGAGCCGATGCGCTCATCGTCCAAAATCAGCAGCCCCCACACCAAGCCCACCACCCCCGGAATCGTGAGGGCGATGAACAGGGACGGCCAGCGGTAATGCTCCAGCAGGAGTCCCGCCAGTGCCGGACCTGCCGCCTGTCCCACCGCCACCGCAGTGGTGTAGTAACCCACTCCCTTGCCGCGCTGTTCCGGAGGAAACACCGAAACCACAATCGCCGTGGACACGCCTTGGGACATCGCCGCCCCCACGCCCGTGATCACCCGCCCCAGGTTCAGCACCGCCAAAGACTCCGCAAACGCACAGAGCAGCGTTCCGCCCGCAAACAGGGCCATGCCCAGCAGCATCACCCGGCGGCGTCCGACCAAATCCGACAGGCGGCCCATCGGCAGGAGCAACGCCGTAACGGTCAGTGAAAATCCGACCACCACCCACGACACCTCCTTGAGCGTCACTCCAAAGTCTTGAGCGATCACCGGAAGGGCCAGCACAGTGATGTTGATGCTCATCACCATCGTCACCACTGGCAACGCGACCGCAAAAAAAGCCTGCCAGCGATACGGCAGGTTCCGGAGGGCATCGGGGATGGATTTCACAAAAGACAGAGGTGCGCTGGATTGATCTTCGCTTGGCTTCAATTCAGAGGTCAGGTATGCTTGGAGGCATTCCGTCCGCCATTGAGGCGGCTTCCATACCCTCAACCAAACAAACAGTATGTCAGAAATTCCAGTGCTTGAGAAAAGACGACTTCAGGCCGAGGTGATCGGCCCGGTCTTCAAGGAGATGGTCGAAACCGTGGGGCGGAAGACCGCCGAGGCCGTGCTTGACCGCGCCATCCGCAAAGCCGCCATTGCCGAAGGCAAGGGCTACGCCCAGCGCTTTACCGAATCGGAGTCGCCCCTGAAAAACTTCATCGCGCTCTTTGAGAACTGGCAGTCCGGAAACGCCCTTGAGATCGAGGTGCATCACGAAAGCGACACGCGCTTTGACTTTGACGTGACGCGCTGCAAGTATGCAGAAATGTACCACGAGATGGGGCTGGGCGACATCGGGCACCTGCTCTCGTGCAATCGTGACGGCACCTTTTGCGAAGGCTTCCACCCGGACCTGAAGCTCCAGCGCGACCAGACGCTGATGACCGGCGCGCCCTGCTGCACCTTCCGCTACACCTTCAAACCCCAACCCGAAGCAGAATGAGGAAAGATGGACGCAAGCGCGATTTCACCTAAATCTCGACTCGTTCCGGATGGCAACTCACTGGTCCTGCGCTGAAATCACAAAACCCAGCAACAGGAGACTCAAAGGTCAGAAAAAAATTTGATTATCCGATCCTGCCCCTCTATGCTTTACTACAATTGCAGGTCACATTGGGTTGCCGAAGCACTGCGTTGAACCCAATGGTTTCGCAATCATGGATCAAACCCAAACCCCTATCAAGAAAGGTCTCCATGACTGATCAAGCAACCCTAGAAGCATTTCAAGCCAGCTTGCGCGGCCAACTCATCCTGCCGGGGGATGAGGAGTACGACGAGGCCCGCGCCGTTTACAACGCGATGATTGACCGCCGTCCGGGCATGGTGGTCTGCTGTGCAGACGTGGGTGATGTCATGGCCTCCGTCAACTTCGCCCGCGAGAACGGCATGCTCGTCGCGGTTCGCGGAGGCGGACACAACGGTCCCGGACTCGGAACCTGCGACGAGGGCATGGTCATTGACCTCTCCGCAATCAAGTACACGCGGGTTGACCCGCAAGCCCGTACCGCACAGGTTGGAGGCGGTAGCACCTGGGGTGATGTGGACCACGCCACCCATGCCTTTGGATTGGCTGCCCCCAGCGGGATCGTTTCCACCACCGGAGTGGGCGGGCTGACCCTCGGAGGAGGACATGGCTACCTGACCCGCAAGTACGGCCTCACGATTGACAACCTGCTGGGTGCGGACATGGTGCTGGCCGATGGCAGCTTCGTGACGGTCAGTGCCGAGGAAAACCCCGACCTCTTCTGGGCCATCCGGGGCGGCGGCGGCAACTTTGGGGTCGTCACCGAATTCCGGTTCCAGTTGCATCCGGTTCAAACCGTCGTCGGTGGCCCCACCCTCTGGCCCCAAGAGCAAGCCACCGAAGCAATGCGGTGGTTCCGCGATTTCATGGCACAGGCACCGGAAGACCTCTACGGCTTCTTTGCAACCTTGATCGTGCCGCCGGGACCGCCCTTTCCCGAAGAGCTGCACCTGAAGAAGATGTGCGGGGCCGTCTGGTGCTACACAGGACCGGAATCGCAGGCCGAAGAGGTGTTTCAGCCCATCAAGGATTTTGGGCCTCCAGCAATGTACGGCATCGGGACCATGCCCTTCCCCGCCCTGCAAGCAGCCTTTGACCCCCTCTATCCTCCGGGGATGCACTGGTACTGGAAGGGGGATTTCTTCAACGAGCTGCCGGACGAGGCCATTGCCGCTCATGTGAAGCATGGCTTTGAGATGCCGACCTGGCAATCCACCATGCACCTGTATCCCATTGACGGCAAGCCCAACGAGGTGGGCCCGGAGGAAACCCCGTGGGGGCATCGTCAGGCCAAGTGGTCGGCAGTCATCGTCGGCGTGGATTCGGAACCGAACAACACGGAAGCCATCACCGCGTGGGCGCGGGAGTACTGGGAAGCATTGCATCCGCACTCGGCAGGCGGGGCGTATGTGAACTTCATGATGGAGGAAGGCGACGACCGCGTGAAGGCGACCTACGGAGCCAATTACGACCGACTCGCCGCCATCAAGCAGAAGTACGATCCCACCAACCTGTTCCGGGTCAACCAGAACATCCAGCCTGCGGGATAACCCCAGGCGAATCAGAGGTGTTGGGCAAAGGCCGTTAGGCCGTGCCCAACCCCAAAACCAACCAACGAGGAGAACAACAATGAGTAGCGAAAAATCATATCAGGGTTCCTGCTTTTGCGGAGCCGTCAAGCTGACCGTTTCCGGGGATCCGGTGGCGATGGGGTACTGCCACTGCGAGTCCTGCCGGCACTGGTCGGCGGGTCCGGTCAACGCCTTCACCCTCTGGAGTCCGGATTCCGTGACGATCACCGAGGGGGCGGCCCAGCTGGGCACCTTCAACAAGACCCCGCAGAGTTCGCGCAAGTGGTGCCAGTCCTGCGGCGGGCACATCCTCACCGAACACCCGGAGTTGGGCGTGACGGACGTTTATGCGGCCATCCTCCCGGAACTGCCCTTCCAGCCCGGAGTGCATGTCCACTATCAGGAAACCGTGCTGCGCCTCAAGGACGGACTGCCCAAGATGCAGGACCTTCCGGCGGAGATGGGCGGTTCGGGCGAAACCCTGGACGAGTAACCTGCCTTCGCAGATAAGTCGTTGGGCGGCAACGGCTTGCCACTTGCGGGAATCCTCCTAAAGTAAGCCGGAGCCACCGCCGTTCGTGCAGAGCGTGTCGGAGGGCGAACCCCCGTAATTCATCCACACCCACAGCACCAAA
>CAZQXS010000045.1:0-1938 GCA_964597275.1 uncultured Pseudomonadota bacterium
CAGTGCGGATGCGTTTCCGGCAGGCTGCCCTGTCCGCTGATGGTGGTCGCCACGGGCAAGTTCAGCGTTTCCGCAAATTCTGCCAGCACGGCTTCGCCTCCGGAGATCACCACGCCACCGCCGCAAACAATCACTGGGGAACGGGCGGAAAGCAGCGCATCCAGCAATGCATCCACACTCACGGGATCCGGAGCCGTGGACAAGGCAGGGTAGCTTCCAAACTCCGGCTGTGCCCAAAGTTCCGACTCTGGAACGGCTTCCTTCTGCACGTCAAAGGGCAGTCCGAGGTGCGCCGCTCCGGGCCGTCCGGTGGTCATGGCTCGGAAGGCGGCCCGAACCTGCGACGGCAAATGCGCGGCCCGGTCAATCACCGAATTCCACTTGGTGAGGGGCCGGAACAGCCCCTGCTGGTCCAGTTCGGTGAGGGCGTAGTGCCCGCGTCCGGCGGTGGAGATGTCCGTGGTGATGCCCAACACCGGAATGGAGGACTCGCTGGCCTCCACCAGTCCCGGCAAGATGTGGGTGGCCCCGCCCCCACTTGGACCTTCGCAGATCCCGACCTTGCCCGTCACGCGGGCGTAGGCATCGGCCATGTAGCCCGCCGAGCGTTCGTCGCGGGTGAGGATGTGCTGCATCCCGTGGTCCAAGCCGTGGAGCGCGTCGTAGAAGGGAAGGGAGGTGTCCCCGCACAGTCCGAAGATGTGCCTCACTCCATAGGCCTGAAGCATCCGCACCAATGCTGTTGCCCCGTTCAAGGGATTACTGGAATCGTTCATGCTTGCTATGTTCTGAATTGAAATTCTGTCTGGCATACCAGAAGGAATATCAATTAAAATACCGCTTGGTCGCGGAGTCAAGGGAAAAAAGCAAACATCCTCTTTTGTGAGGGGACACATGGATTAAACGCTGTTTTGTTCATGAAGTAAAATGAGTTTATTTCATAAGATTATTCATAAATGTTATGAATTTTCTGATGCGTCCATGAAGCTGCGGAAGGTTTCGAGGAAGCGGGTTGCGGTGATGGATTGGTGCCTGTTGGCGGAGACCAGTGCGCCGATTTCAAGCGTTACGGAGGGTTCAAAGGGAATGAAGCGCAGGGTTTCGCCTCCAAGGGACTGCTGGCCAAAGCGAGGCACCACCGCAATGCCCAGCCCGGCATTCACCATGTTCAGGATGGTTTCAGAGGCACGGGTTTCCACCTTGAGCTGACGGTGAACGGCGGGTTGCTCGAAAACCTGATCCACCACAAAGCGGATGTGAGTGCCCTTGGGGTAGGAGATGAAAGCCTCGCCCTTGAGTTCGGAGGCGACCACGGAAGTTACGTCGGCGAGCCGATGGAGGCGGGGAACCACACAGGCCATTTCAACGCAATAGCTGGCATGGACCGCGACGTCAGCGTCTTTAAACGGCAGGTCAATGAAACCCAGGTCGTACTGACGGGAGCCGATCCATTCCACCACCTGAAGGCGCGGGCGGCTTTCCAGTTCGACCGTGATGTCCGGGAATTGCTGGTTGAACTTGGCGATGACCCGTGGCATCAACAGGGTCGCAATGCCGGGCATGGCGAGCAAGCGCAGGTGCCCCTGCTTCAGGGACCGGATGGATTGTGCGGTGTCCTCAATGCGCCCCATGCCGACGAAGGCTTTTTCCACCTCGTTGTAGAGCAGCGTGGCCTCAACGGTCGGGACCAGCCGTTTCTTGCGGCGGTCGAAAAGCCGGAAGTTGACGTGTTCCTCCAAATCGGCGATCAAGCGGCTCACCGCAGGTTGCGAAATGTATAACAGTTTTCCTGCTTGGGTGACGCTTCCGGTTTCCATAACCATCCGGAAGGCCTCCAGTTGACGAAGATTCACGGCATCCTTTTATATAACATTTTAGAATAAGCTTAACCATAATAATCATTTGACAGCCCACCTTGTCAACCGATATCTTGACGGG
>CAZQXS010000045.1:2038-3543 GCA_964597275.1 uncultured Pseudomonadota bacterium
GACATTTTGGTGATTGGTGGAGGAATCATTGGCGCGTCCGTGGCCTATGGCGTGGCCGAACGGGGAGTCAACGTTGCCCTGCTCGATCAGGGGGGCAGCGCCCCCAACGCCTCTCGCGGGAACTTTGGGCTGGCGTGGGTGCAGGGCAAGGGGCGGGGGATGCCGCGCTACGCGGAGTGGAGCCTGGAGGCGGCGCAGGCGTGGCCGGACTTTGCGGCCCACCTGCTGGAGGAAACCGGGATTTCCGTGGGCTATCACCGACCCGGAGGCTTCGAGGTTTGCCTGAGCGACGAAGAGTGGACGGAGCGCGGGGCCGAAATCGCGCAGATGCGCCAAGAATCCAAAACCGGAACCTACGCTTGCGACCTGCTGGACCGTCAGGCGATGCAGGAGCGGATTCCAAAATTGCGGTTGGGGGATGCGGTTTCCGGAGCTTCGTACTCTCCGCATGACGGCCATCTCAATCCGTTGGTGTTGCTGACCACGCTGATGGCCGCCAACCAGAAAATAGGGGTGACGCATCATCCGGAACAAGCAGTCGAGTCGGTGGTGTTCCAGAACGGCAGCTTTGAGGTGCAGACGGCAACGCAGCGGTTTTCCGCGAAAAAGGTGGTGCTGGCCTGCGGATTGGGGATCAAGCCTTTGGCGCAGCAGGTGGGGCTGGAGATTCCGATTCGGCCTCAGCGTGGACAGATCCTTGTCACCGAACGCACGCATCCGCTGCTGGAACAGCCCTTCGTTACGATCCGGCAGACGCAGGAAGGCTCGTTCATGTTTGGAGCCTCCCATGAGGAGGTGGGTTTGGACACCGGGACCACGCTGGAGGTGATGCGCCGCTTGGCGCGTCACGCGCTTGAGGTCTTCCCGGAACTTGCCAAGTTGCAACTGGTGCGCTGCTGGGGGGCGTTGCGGGTTCTCACGCCGGACACCAAACCCGTGTATGTCGAATCGGAATCGTGTTCGGGCGCGTTTGTGGTCACGTCCCACAGCGGCATCACGCTCGCCCCGCTCCATGCCCGGCAACTCTCTGGATGGATTGTAGAGGGAAACGCTCCGCAAGGCTTCGAGTCGTTTCATCCTCGGAGGTTCGATGCTTGAACGACGCTGGCCTGCACAGGGCGAGGCGGTGACGTTCTGGTTCGAGGACAAGCCGATTCCCGCTTGCGAAGGCGAAAGCGTGGCGGCGGCGCTGCTGTCTGCGGGCGTGGAGCATTTGCGCGTTGCTTCCGTGGGCGGTGCGCCCCGTGCGCCCTACTGCTGGATGGGTGTGTGCTTCGAGTGCCTGCTGGAAATTGACGGACAGCCCAACCAGCAAAGCTGCCTCGTCACGGTTCGGGACGGAATGCGCATTCGCCGCCAACCATCCGGCTTGGGAGGTCCGGCATGAGCAACACCTACGATTTGGTGGTGATTGGCGCGGGACCAGCGGGACTGGCCGGAGCCGTCGAAGCCGCACAGCACGGACTCTCGGTGCTGGTGCTGGACGAACAGCCCGAAGCCGGAGG
>CAZQXS010000045.1:3643-9020 GCA_964597275.1 uncultured Pseudomonadota bacterium
CGCTCCCCGGCGTGATGGGCGCGGCGGCGGCGGACGTGCTGCTCAAGTCCTCTGGAGCCGTGCCGTCCGGGCGCGTGGTGCTGGCGGGCAGTGGCCCGTTGCTCTGGCTGACCGCCTCCCGGCTTGCGGCGGCAAGCGTTGAGATCGAGGCGGTTTTGGAAACCACGACTTTTGCCGATTACCTGAGAGCCGTGCCGCATCTCCCACGAGCCTTGTTGGCCAACGAGTATTTGCGGAAAGGGCTACGCCTCAAATGGCAGGTGCGGCGGGCCGGGATTGCCGTGCATTCCGGGGTTCGCGGCCTTGTCGCTGAAGGGGCGCAACGGCTCGAAGCAGTGCGTTTCGCCCACGGCGGCAGGGATCACACTCTGGCGGCAGAAACACTGTTGCTCCACGAAGGCGTCGTTCCCAGCACCCAACTCACGCGGCAACTCGGCTGCGAGCATCGCTGGTATGCGCCGCAACGCTACTGGCATCCGCTGCTGGACGAGTGGGGCAGCACCAGCGTGGAAGGAGTCGCGGTTGCGGGCGATGGAGGGCTGGTTGCCGGAGCCTTGACCGCCGAAGCCTCCGGGCGGATGACGGCCTTGGAGACGGCCTGTCAACTTGGAGCGATTTCCGCGCAACAACGCGATGCGGCGGCGGTGCCGTTCCGCAAGGCGATTCGGCATCATCAGGCCGTGCGACCCTTCCTTGAAGCCCTTTACCCGCCCAGCCCGGAAGCCCTCAATCCACCAGACGACTCCACTTTGGTTTGCCGTTGCGAGGAAGTCACGGCAGGGCAGATTCGGCAGGCGGTGTCGTGGGGAGCGGTGGACCTCAGCCAGCAGAAGGCGTTCACGCGCTGCGGCATGGGGCCGTGTCAGGGCCGGATGTGCGGAGCGACGGTTGCGGAAATCGTGGCGCAGGCCCAAGGCAAGTCTCCGGCGGAGGTGGGCTGCTACCGGGGACGGCCACCCCTCAAGCCGATCACCTTGGGGCAGTTGGCCGGAATGGGAGCCGATCAGGATTGACGCTCAAGCGCGAGGTAGTCGGTCAGTTCGGAAAGCTGCTGTCGGGCGGGAGTGTCCGGGAGGGCATCGAGGGTGCGGCGGGCGGTTTGGGCGTGTTGCTGGCAAATCGTGCGCACCGCATCCATTGCGCCGGAGGCTTCCGCTTTTTCGATGCACCACGCGATGTCCTCCGCACGGGTCTGCTCCGGTTCAGCCAGCAGCGTGCGGCGGACACGTTCCGCCTCTGATTCGGGCAGCCGCTCCAGCAGTTCGATGACGATGAGGGTGCGCTTGCCCTCGGCAAAATCCCCGCCGCGCTCCTTGCCGTAGCCGCCTGCTCCGGCGGTGGGAGACTGGTGTTCGCTGTCGGCGGTGAGGTTGAGCAGGTCATCCCGAATCTGGAAACCCATCCCCAGCGCCTCCCCAAAATTTCCGATCGTCTCCAAGTCTTCAGCACTCGCGCCCGCGATCAAGGCTCCGCACTGGCACGGTCCGCGTCCGGAGTACCACCCGGTCTTGCGCACGATCATGGCGTGGTACTCCTCGCGGGTCGGGAAGCGGTTTTGTGCCACCCAACCGATGTCGAGCGCCTGTCCCTCGAAGGTGCGGTCCATCACGGCGGAGAGGTGCCGATGGATGCGCAGGGCGAGTTCCGGTCCCAAGGTTTCGTGATTGTCCAGCAGGGTGGAGTGGACAAGGCCGTGCATGGCATCGCCTGCATTGAGCGCGAGTGGAATCCCGTGAATCCGGTGGAGCGCGGGCTGCCCCCGGCGGGTGTGGGAACTGTCCTCAATGTCATCGTGAACCAGCGCGAACTGGTGAAACAACTCCAGCGCCACCGCCGAGTTCAGTCCGTCCTCCGGATTCCCGCCAAACAACTCGCAGCCGAGCAGGAGCAACGCGGGCCGGAACCCCTTGCCACCGCGTGAAGGGTAGTCGCGCATGAGCGGATAGAGGTAGTCCGCGTCCGAGCCGTTCGGGATGCGGCGCAGCACTTCGGCAGTGACGGCTTTTCCGACGAGTTTCAGGTATTCGGTGACTCCGGCAGTGGCGGAGGCGCGGGGCAGGGTCGTGGTCATGAGCCGAGGTGTTGCAGTTGTGGAATCCGGAAAGTTTCTTGAATGCGCCGATTGGCGGATTCGAGGTCACGGGCGGGCAGGATGAGTTGCCGACGATCCGATCCGGGGCGCAAGCGGATGACGTGATGCTCACCCAGCGAATGCTGAAAGGCTTGTTGCACGGATTCCAAGCTTGTTATTTCTATGCCGTTGATCTGCTCGACCACCTCGTGCGAAAGGTCTTGGTAGCCAAGGTTGATCGCGTCCGGCAGCACATGCGTCAGCAGCACGATGCGGCGAGTGGGGGTTTCCGGATTCGCGTGTTCGAGCGCCTTGTAGAGCCGCATCCGCAACGGTGCCCGCTTGGCCCACTCGTCTCCCCACGAGCGCAGGTAGTTGAGCGAGAGTTCCTGAAACAGCAAGCCGCCCTGAATCAGGTAGCGCGGTGCCGCCCCGGAGGGTTCGCTGGCCACCAGCGTCTGCTGGAAAACGAAGGGCCGCACGGTCGCCGAGACGGTCTGCGCTTTCCCGTTGCGCCAGAGGTGCAACTCCACCGAGTCGCCCAGCTTGAGGGCTTCCAGAAACAAGGCGTCGAACAACACGGCCCCCCAAACCGGATGCTCGATCTGCCCCTCGGCGCTGAGGGGCCAATCTCCGATTTTCGTGAGCAAATCGCCCGGACGCAGCACCTTTGAGCCTGTGCCAAATGGCAGGAGCCGCGTGATCCAGACGCCCACCACGTCCGCCGGAATCCCTGCGTGGTCCGTGACGCTGGACTGCGGAACGCGAGTCCACAAAAACCCCCGATGCGCGAGGGCGGAGTTGGGATTCGCAGGGGTGTGTTCCAGAAACTTTTGCAGGTGTGTGGCGGACAGCACGCTCCACGTTTCGTCGTTCTGCTTGAGGGCAAGGCCGATCACGCGGTCTGCTTGCAAAACAGGGACACCCGCAGGGCCAGAAGCCTTCATGCCCTGCACTTGCAACACCGGAATCCACGTTTCGGTGCGCAGGCGATAGCCCACCTTCAGTTCGTCCAGCGTTCCCGCTTGCTGCTCCCAGCGATCCGGAACCTTAGCGGTGGCGACTTGCACCTCGCCTTTTTGCGCTTGGCCCCAGCCGGGAAACTGGAGGCCGGACCAGAAGCCTTCGTCCGCGACCTCCAGCAGCGCGAGGTTGAGGGCATCGTCCGTGCGCAACACCGTGGCTTTGGCGGGGTAGCGGTCTCCGGGACGATAGACCTCGATGAGCGTGTGTTCCGCAACGAGTTCGGCGGTCGTCAGCAAGCGTTGCTTGGGCGTAACGAGGGCGAGTCCGGTCTGTTGGCGGACAGGCTGGCGGTTCCACGGAATCTGCCAATTGTGGGGCTGTTGGTACACCCGCAGGAACACGGCATGTTGCACCTCGGTGGCGGAAACGGGGGTTGCCCCCAAGAAGCCAATCAGCAGGATCAACAGGAAGGGTGACTTTATGATGAGTTGCCGCCACAATCCGGTCATTCCCGCGCAGGCGGGAACCCAGAACCACCGAGATGCACGGTTTGTTTTCCTGAAAATCGTCATAAGCCCGTTGAGGTGCGGAGCCGCTTGGCTGCGGGGATGCCGTAGGTCTGAAGGATTTCCTCGTGTTGCGCCTCAAGCTCGTGTCGGTCCAGCACCACCGGGAGCGGGTTCCAGTGGCTGGTGAAGACGAGGTGTTCGGTTTCGGGCGGCAGCGACTGGAGCAGCGAGTCGAGGTGTGCCAGCGACTGCACCGGGGTGCCGTTGAAGCGGTCAAGGACGAAGTTGCGCAGTTCGGTGTAGCCGGAGTTTGAGGACGCGGGCAGCACTCGTGCCAGCACAACGCTCTGCTCGCGGCGGGTGTTGGGCTGTTCAATCTCCCGGAACCAGTGTTCGTAAGCCAGCACGGGATAGAGCTGATCTTGCGCTTGCAGGTAGTTGCGGGTGAGCGCAACAAAGACCATCCCGCCGTGAATCAGGTACTCCGGTAGCCGATCATAGCTGTTGCGCACCTCGCGTCCAAACGGCGGCGGCTTGAGGGTGACCGCAACAATGTGGCGGCTTTGGTCGCGCCAGACCACAAAGTGAAGGGCATCGCCCACTTGGCGGTCTTCTGCGGCAATGTAGAAATCCACGAGCAAGGATTGGTGCCGCACCATGCCGGCAAGATCAATGGCCCGGCCCTCGATTTCCAAGAGAACATCGCCTGCTTGCAGGAACCCGTCTGCTGAGGAGCGGGGCAGGATGCGGTCCACATGCACCCCGCCTTCGCCCTCCGGAAGGCCGAGTGCGGCGCGTTCGTTGCGATTGAGCAGGGCGCTGGTCTGAATGCCGATCTCCGGCACGCCGTCGTAGGAACCGTCCTCCAGATCGCGCAAAAACCGCTGGATGAGCGGCACCGGAATGAAGTAGCCCACGTCGTTGAGCTTGAGGTTGGACTGAAACGCGACGCCGACCACCTTGCCGTCCTGCACCACCGGACCCCCGCTGTTGCCCGGATTGATTGCCGTGTCGGTCTGGATGAGCAGGTGCGAGTCCACGCCCGGATGGACGTAGGTGCCGAACTCGATGCGCGAGACCACGCCCTCGGTGTGCGACAACTCCTCCCCGCCAAGCGGGTAGCCATAGGCCTGCACCCGGCTCTGCAACTCTGGGAATTCTCCGAAGGGCAATGGCACCAGCCCCTCATAAAACGCAGGATCGCCCACCTCAAGCAGGGCGAGGTCCGAGTCATGCGCAATGGCTGCGACCTTGGCGATGAAAGGTTCGGGCACAGAGGGTTTGTGGACGAGCAGCATCCGGGAGTCGCTGACCACGTGCGCGCTCGTGAGGATCAGCCCCGGCTCCACCAGAAAGCCCGTGCCCGTGTTGGGCTGCGGGGGCTTCATGCGCCACGGAGCCGTCCAGTCCGGACTCTGCTGGTAGTTAGTGAGCCGCACCACCGCCTGCTCCACCACCTGCACCTCACGCGGGGCGGCGTGGAGCAGTGTGGCGGCAACAACGAAAAATCCGAAGATGAGGGCTAGACGCATTTGGGACAATTGGACAAGGCTGTCTTTGGTGTAGGATCCAAGGGTCATCGTCACGGCTTCAGGGGGTCAAGAAATGCCCGCCCCTTTGCGGTAAGCCGATAACGCTGTTTGCTACTGCGCGGCTTATCGGGCACAGTCATTTCTACGAGATCAGCATCCAGCAAGGGAGCCAAAATTTGATTTCTGAACTTGGTCCTGTTGGTCCGACCGAGTTCAGCCATCAAGTCCCCGATTGCGCTCTCTACCACGCAATGACGCATGATTTCAACCTGCTCCCGACTTGGTCCCGACTTGGTCCT
>CAZQXS010000045.1:9120-13982 GCA_964597275.1 uncultured Pseudomonadota bacterium
ACTGCAACCGCGTAAAACTTACCGTAAACCAGTGATCCGATACGTCGATTTGCGGTGCGGCAACTCCATACTCCCGGCAGAAGTTGTGAATGCGCTTGATGCCGGAGCCGATGTGTTCCACCGCCTCCATCCGATGTAGGAGTGCGAAGAGCAAGGGGTTGCGGGGGATGCTCTTGAGGCCGAGATCCGACTCCTTCATCCCTGCAGGAAGACCACCGGGACTGACGATCTCCACCCTGTCTTTGAAGATATAGACCTGCACATTGGCCGTTGATCGGTAATCGCGATGGACTAGGGCGTTGACCACTGCCTCACGCAGAGCTTCCTCGGGCAGTTCCGGGCGCTCCTCACGCTTCACGTGCTTGATGAGATATTCAACATTGATCTTGGAAAGGATATAGGCCACCGTTTCGTCGATCATGGAATAGACATCGCCGTGGAAGCCGCGACGGTCGAGGATGCGCACCTTGTCAGTGCCCATGAACAGGGCGCAGGCCACATCAGCACTGATCGTGAACTTGCGGATATCTTGGGCCAGTAGCCAAGCTCCGGCATGAGACATCCGCCCATCGGCACTGAGCAGATGCAGATTGGCCAACGCCACCTCCGGCTCCATCTCCGCAGGGATCTTGGCCCGGCGACGAAAGCGGGCCCAAACGTCGTCTGCCCAATCATCCGCCAGAGAAAACTTCTCGCAGGGGGTTTCATCGAAATGGATCAACCCCTCTTTGTAGAAAAACTCACGAATCTCGTTGCGGGCCATCTGTTGAGAGGTGGCTCCCTCACGGATGAAGAACTTGCCCCCGAAAGAATACGGTTTGCTGTGCTGCGCGGGAATGGTCACGCACAGCACCTTGCCAACTTTCTCGACCTCCACCGCAATGGGAGGTTCGGCAGAGCGGGCAATGGCCTGCACTTCGGATTTCAGCCGATTGGGATGCTCCACTCCATCCACCTCGCCCGCATCGGTGACCCCAATCAAGATCACCCCGCCCGTGGCATTGGCAAAGGCGCAGATTTCCCGGCCAAGGTTGGACGTGCCCGCCCGCTTGAACTCGGTGGTGAAGCCTTCCCCAAGGGCGACAAGGTCGTTTAGATTTGAGACCATTGATGCTTGTTTCGTGTCCTGCACTCCATTTCAAGGGGCGACCAAGTGCATCGTATGAGAGGTCGCCCAAACCCCTTCAAGCTTTCTCATATGCGGCCTCCAACTGCTCCGGAGCGGTGAAGGTGGTGCCCAAGTCCTTGAGGAGGCCGTTGGTGATGTTGTAGATCCAGCCGTTGATGGACAGCGCGACCCCGGCCTTCCAGGTGTTTTGCACAATGGTGGTGTTGCAGACGTTCTTGACCTGCTCGATCACGTTGAGTTCGCAGAGCCGATCAATTTGAGTCTCCGAGTCAAGTCCAGTCAGTTCGGAGGTGTTGAAGCGGATCACGTCCTTGATGTGCCGCAGCCAGTTGTCAATCAGGCCGTGGTCGTGGTTTTCGGTCGCCGCCCGGACTCCGCCGCAACCGTAGTGCCCGCAGACGATGATGTGCTTCACCTTCAGAATCTCGACTGCGTACTGGATGACGGAGAGGCAGTTCAGGTCGGTGTGAACCACAACATTGGCGATGTTGCGATGGACGAAGACTTCTCCGGGAGGCAAGTTGACGATCTGGTTTGCCGGAACCCGACTGTCCGAGCAACCGATCCAGAGGTACTCCGGGGCTTGCTGCTTGGACAGCGTGGTGAAAAATTCCGGATCCCCCTCCTTGACGGCGGCGGCCCACGTTCGGTTGCGTTCAAACAGGTAATCGAGCGGTTTCACGTGGATGGACTCCTTGGGTGGCAGGTTTTTCTGGGCACGATCAATTGTTGTCGGTTTCATAGGCCAACTTCAGGGAAGAAGCGGCTGATTTCAGCCGCTTGTCCTGAGTCCAGAGACGGGTTGGCGGGGTCAAGGCTGTTGCGGCCAACAGATGAGCGTCAAGGTATCCGATTCCGCACCCCATCAACTGGTGTTGCTCGATGTAGTGCAAGGCTTCAGCATCGGACGCGGAAATCACCTTGGGCAGATCTTGGAGCATCGCCAACACGGCATTGCGGTTCTTGAGGTTGCCACACGCGAGTTCGCCAATCACAAAGGGATGGATCAGTACCTCATTACGGTTGAGCAACGACACCAAGTTTGGATGCCCAATGCGAAGATGATCAATCCAGACGGACGTGTCAACCAGGATCATGTCCGTCAGGATTGTCGGCGAGGGATCGCCTTCAATTGAGGTTCGCTTCCCCCCAGCCGTGCCAACCTGCGGGCACTTTCCCGTTGAATCAGGGCACGCAAACCCTCCCGGACAAGGGCTGTTTTTTCAGCCATACCCGTGATTTGTTGGGCTTGAGTCAACAACTCATCATCAATGTTTAAGGTCGTTCTCATAGCGGGGTTTCTTCAGGAGGTGCATGAATCATACATCAAACGATGATAGTTGATGTGCTGTGCTTTCGCAAGCCCGTGATGCGTTAGGCCAGAGTTGCCAAGATCACGGAGCCGAGCAGGATGCGGTAGAGGACGAAGACCAAGGTACCATGCGTGCGCAGGAAGCGCAGTAGGAATTCGATGGCGACCCAGCCGCTCAGGAAGGCACTGCCGATTCCCAAGAGCAGAGGAAGCGTCCCGTGGTCGCCGAACCCGGATTGTGACAGTTCCCACAGCTCGAAGAGGCCGCTGCCGAGAATCGCCGGGAGTCCGAGCAGGAAGGAGAAGCGGGCGGCCTCGGCACGGTCGAGACCGACGAGCAAGCCGCCCATGATCGTGGAGCCGGAGCGCGAGCAACCCGGAATCAGCGCGAGGGCTTGGCAGAGGCCGATCACTTGAACCTGTCGGAAGCCGAGCGTGTCGAGACTGGTGCGCTGGCGGGAGTAGCGTTCCGCCAGCCAGAGCAAGATCGCGAGTCCGATCAACGCGAGTCCGATCACCCAAAGTTGCCGGGCGTCGGTCTTGATCCAGTCCTTGAAGCCAAGTCCGAGAACGACGACGGGAAGGGTGCCGACCGCGATGCTCCACGCCAGCCGGGAATCCTGCGTTTCAAACAGCTTGCGGGCGGCAAGGCTACGGAGCGCGGAAAGCGTGAGGCGCACCACGTCCTCCCGGAAGTAGAGCAACACGGAAAGCAGGGTGCCGAGTTGGATGACGGCGGAGAACTCGGTTCCGGGGTCACTCCAGCCCAGCCAGTGGGGCACGATCCGCAGGTGGGCGGTGCTACTGATGGGCAGAAATTCCGTGATGCCCTGCACAAGGCCCAGCACCAGTGCTTCCAAGGCGCTCACGCCTCGTCCTCCTCATCCTCCGGCTCGTCGGGGTCGGCTTGGTCTTCCGTCTCCAACTGAGGTTCCGGCTCTGGGCGGTAGGGATTCTGAAGCTGGATCAGATGCTCCCAGCGTCCGGCCTCGCCGTACAACTCGATCAGCTCTTCGTTATGCAACGGATACTTGACGGACGCTGCGCTCCCGACCTCCCAGCCCACGCTGGGGGCGTACTGCCGCACGAACTCGATGCCGTTGATGCGCTCGTCGTGATCGAGCCAGTCGCCCAGCACGAGGTAGCAGTGGCCGTACTGGACCATGCTGCGGCGCAACACCAGCATGAACTCCCGGAACACCTGCTTCCACTGCTTGGGCGTGAAGTTACGTTTTGCGCCCAACTCCCCCTGCTTCATCTCCGAGGTCGGCATCCGCAGCCACTTCATGCGCAGCAGGTGATGCTCGAAGTAATCGTAAGTTCCGGGGTAGGGCGGACAGGTGATGATGCAGTGGACCGAACCTGCTTCCACCGAAGGGAGCGTTCGTGCGTCCTCGTTGAGCAAGGTGGGCGGCGGGACTTTGGCGAGCTTGAATTCCATCCGCATCTGCTGGTCCAGCAACTCCTGCGTCTTCGCGGTCATCCAGCGGGCCACCGCCCCACGCGGGTACTTGGGAATGGCGCGTTCCAGCGAGGTGTCGGCCTTGAAGGTGGAGAACTTGACGACGAGGCTGGAGAACACCGCCCGCAGGGTGTCGCGTTCTGGCGTGGCGGGCAGGTGGTCAATCGCGTCAATCCAGTGCAGCATCTCCACAAAAAGATGCGGCGGATGCTGGAGCTTGAGCCAGTCAATGTACGGGCGGCGGATCGGGCCTTCGTCCCGGCCCCGCGACTCCGCCCGTTCTCGGACGGCTTCCAACGCCCCCCAGACGCGCTCGGCATTGGGTTCGCTGAGCCAGCGGCAGCGCTCCTGCGCGACCAGTTGGGCGACAGGGTTGAGGTCGTTGCCAATCACGCGGTGCCCCCGCAACATGCCTTCGAGCAAAACGGTGCCTCCGCCCATGAACGGGTCCATCACCACCGGATGCGACCGCGACGAGATGGAGCGCAGCAACGTGCGGGGCAGGTTGGGGTGGAAGCGTCCGGGGTAGGTGTGGAAGCCGTGGGTCCAGTCGCGGATCGCCTTTTCCGGCTTGGGCGTTTTCAGTGCGGTCATCAGCCACTCGGCCTCCTTGCCGCGCAGCCGTTCCTTGACGCTCTGCTGCGAGGACGCCCGCCGTTTGCCCTTCTTTTCCGGAGGCAGTGATTTTCCGGGGCGGTGCCATTCCTTGGGCAGTGGAGCGCGTTCGATCTTCGAGGTGCGCGGTCGGTCTTCGCGTCGGGGGCGATCCTCTCGAAAACGGCGTTCGGGTCGACCCTCTCCGTCGCGGTCGAAGCGGCGTTCTCGGCGGTAATCCTCGTTGTGGTCGAACCGCCGTCGTGCCCGATCATCGGAATTCCGGGGGCCGCGCTCAAAGCGCCGTTCCCGTCCTCCGTCGCCGTCGCGGTCAAATCGCGGCCTCCTGCGTTCTCCGTCGTCCC
>CAZQXS010000045.1:14082-17271 GCA_964597275.1 uncultured Pseudomonadota bacterium
CGTCCTCCGTCGCCGTCGCGGTCAAATCGCGGCCTCCTGCGTTCTCCGTCGTCCCGCCGTTCCCGGTCAAAGCGCCGTTCCCGTCCTCTGTCGTCGTCTCGGTCCCGCGGTCGGGCAAACCGATCCCGGTTCGGCCCCCGTCGCTGACGACGGGGCGCCTCATCTTCAGGGAAAGGTTCCGAAGGGCGTTTGCGCACCCGGAGCGCTCTCGCACTGGAGACCGGGTAGTTTTCAAAGTTGGGCTTTTCAGGTTCGTCGGAGTTCATCCGGAAGTGGCGGTTGGAGTGGTGGATTCGGAGGGCTGAAAGCTGGCGACGACTGTGGTGCCGATGATGAGGAGGCCGCCGAACAGGGTTTGCAGGGCCGGAATTTCACTGAGCAGCAGCAGGGCAAAGAGGATCGCGTACACGGATTCCATGCCCGCGAGAATCAGACTGGCGAGCTGCGCCCGCACCTTTCGGAGTCCGTGAATCAGCAGGGCGTGTCCGCCTGCCGTGCAGATCAGGCCGAGTGCGAGCAGCAGCCCCCAATCGGACTCGCTCAGGCTCCAGTTCAGCCCGATGGAAAACGGCAGCAGCACCAGCGCGGCAAAGCCGTTTTGGGCACCGCCGATCAAGAGCGGGGAGTGCGTTTGCACATGCAGTCGGTTGAGGATGGTCAGCACCGCAAAGGTGAACCCGGACACCAAGCCCCACCCCACGCCGAGCAACACGTTGGGCGCGTCCGGATCGGGGGAACCGCCCGATTCCGACGTGGCGATCAGCGCGAGTCCGGCCATCACGGCGCACGCCAGCCCAAGGTGCAAGGGCCGCAGCCGCTCCCGGAACACCCACGGCTCGATCATCGTGGTGAAGAGCGGATAGCTCGAATACGAGAGCAGGCCAATCGCGACGGTCGAAACCTGAATCGCCTGAAAAAACGTCACCCAGTGTGCCGCCAGAATCCCGCCCGTCACCGCCAGCCAGAACCACTCGCGCCCGGAAAGCTGCGGACGCTGGCGCTGAACGCCCAGCACGACCGCCAGCGCCAGCGCGGCAATCGCCGTGCGGCCCTGCGTGATCAACACGGGCGAGTGCGCCAGAAATTTGCCGAACAGTCCGGCCAGTCCAAAGGCAAGGGTTGCGGCGTGGATGCTCGCCAATCCCCCAAAAGAGGCTCTGGAGTGCATGTAGGTCCGGCTTGGAGCAGATTTTCAGGCTCAAGAAGCCACCCGCGCTAGGGCGTGGCCTTGCTGATGTGCCTTCAGGTGGACCCGCAAAATGGCGAGGGCGGCGGGGGTGATGCCGTCAATGCGGCTCGCCTGTCCCAGCGTGGCGGGGCGGATGGCCTCCAGCTTTTCGACGACCTCCAGCGACAGTCCGGAAATGCCCTTCGGTGAGAAGTCTTCAGGAATCGCCAGTCGGTCGAGTTCGCGGAGGTGCTTGAGTTCCTGTTCCTGCCGCACGAGGTAGCCTTCGTACTTGATGCCAATTTCAACCTGTTGCGTGGCTTCCGGAGCATACGAGGCCCACGCCACATGCTCCCCCAGCAGCTTTGAGGCCCGCAGACGCTCCAGCGTGAGCTTGGGGCGCTTGAGCAGTTCGGCGGCAGAGACCGGATGCTTGAGCGGGGTCTCTCCCAGCGATTCCAGTTCAGCTTGGGTGTCGGCGTTGGGCACCAGCCGTGCGGACTGAAGCACTCCGGAAAGGGCGTGAACCTGCCGCTGCTTTTCCTGAAATTTCTGCCAGCCGTCCTCTGGAAGCAACCCCAGCGTTTTGCCGTGTTCGCAAAGCCGCAGGTCGGCGTTGTCCTCACGCAGGTGCAGGCGGTGTTCGGCGCGGGAGGTGAACATGCGGTACGGCTCCGTCACGCCCTTGGTGATGAGGTCGTCCACCAAAACGCCAAGGTAGGCTTCATCGCGGCGCAAGACGAACGGCTCGCGCTTTTGCACTTGGAGCGCAGCGTTGACTCCGGCAATCAAGCCCTGTGCGGCGGCTTCCTCGTATCCGGTGGTGCCGTTGATTTGTCCGGCAAGAAAAAGCCCGGCCACCGCTTTCAACTCCAGCGTGTTGCGCAGTTGGGTGGGATTCACATAATCGTACTCGATCGCGTAGCCCGGCTTGAGGATTTCCACCTGCTCCAGCCCTTCGATGGTGCGCAGAAATTCCAACTGCACCTCGGTGGGCAGACTGGTGGACAGCCCGTTTGGGTAGATCATGAAATTGTCATCCGCCAGTCCGGTCGGCTCCAGAAAGACCTGATGCCGCTCCTTGTCGGCGAACTTGACGATCTTGTCCTCAATGGACGGGCAGTAGCGCGGGCCGATTCCGGAGATGCGCCCGCTGTAAAGCGCGGAGCGGTTCAGGTTGTCCTGAATCACGCGATGGGTGCGCGAGTTCGTGTGGGCGATGTGGCAGCAGACTTGCGGCTGGCGGATTTCGGTGTCCCAAAACGAAAAACGCTGCGGCGGCTCGTCTCCGGGCTGCACCTCCAGCACGTCCCAGTGGATGGTGCGCTTGTCCACACGGGCGGGGGTCCCGGTCTTCATGCGGCCCAGCGGCAGGTCTTGTCCGGCGAGCGAGAGCGAGAGTTTTTGCGCCGGAGGCTCCCCCACGCGCCCCGCCTCCTCGCGTTCCTCGCCCCGGTGGATGAGGCCGTTGAGGAAGGTTCCGGTGGTGACGATCACCGTCTGGCTGAGGAATTCGTCGGTTTGGGTGCGGATGCCTGCAATGCACTGATTCCGGAACAACAATTCCTCCACCATGCCCTCGGCGATGTCGAGGTTCGGCTGAGCCTCCAGCACCCTGCGCATTTCTGCCTTGTACTCGTACATCTCGGACTGGCAGCGCGAGCCGCGAGTCGCCGGGCCGCGAGAGGCGTTGAGCACGCGGAACTGGATTCCAGTGGCGTCCGCGACCTTGCCCATTTCGCCGCCGAGCGCGTCAATCTCCTTGACGAGGTGCCCCTTGCCGATTCCGCCGATGGCCGGATTGCACGACATCTGCGCGATGGTGTCGCGGGACATCGTGACCAGCAGGGTGCGGCAGCCCATGCGGGCCGAAGCCAGCGCGGCTTCACATCCGGCGTGGCCTCCGCCAATCACCAGCACGTCGTAGGTGGTGGAATGCGTGATCATGGTTCCTCCGCTTCAGGAGGGAATGGTTGATATTTTGATAACCTGCCCAACCCCCGTTCGTCCTGAGCGTGTCG
>CAZQXS010000045.1:17371-22468 GCA_964597275.1 uncultured Pseudomonadota bacterium
GTTGCTGATCTTGAGACGTTGCGCTAAGGTGCAGGCTTGGCGATGCACTCAACCACGACCAACCACAAGAGAAACCCCGTGATCATCGACGCACTTCAGTACAACAACTGGTCGGAGGCCATTTTCCGGCAGATGCAGGAGGGGGGCGTGAGCGCGGTTCACGTCACGATCTGCTACCACGAGGATTTCCGCGAGACCGTGGAGAACATGGCGGACTGGAACCGCCGCTTTGAGCGACATGCGGACCTGATCATGCCCGGACGCAGCGCCGAGGACGTGCGGCGGGCCAAGCGCGAGGGCCGCACGGCGATCATCTTCGGCTTCCAGAACTGCTCGCCGATCGAGGACGACATTGGGCTGGTGGAGATTCTGCATCAACTCGGCGCCCGCTTCATGCAGCTAACCTACAACAACCAGAGCCTGCTGGGAACGGGCTGCTACGAGGCCGAAGACCCCGGCATCACGCGCATGGGTCGGCAGGTGATCAAGGAGATGAACCGCGTGGGGCTGGTGGTGGACATGAGCCATTCGGCGGAACGCTCCACGCTGGAGGCGATTGAACTGTCCGAACGTCCGATTGCGATCACGCACGCGAATCCGGCGTTCTGGCATCCGGCCCTGCGCAACAAGTCCGACGCGATTCTGGACGCGCTGTCCGCAAGCGGCGGGATGCTCGGCTTCTCGCTCTACCCGCACCACCTCAAGGACAAGTCCGACTGCACGCTGGAGAGCTTTTGCGAAATGGTCGCCCGCACCGCCGAGCGCATGGGCCTCTCGCAAATCGGCATCGGCAGCGACCTCTGCCAGAACCAGCCGGACTCGGTGGTGGAGTGGATGCGCAACGGACGCTGGACCAAGGAACTCGACTTCGGCGAAGGCTCCGCGAAACAAGCCGGATTCCCGCCCCAGCCTCCGTGGTTCCGGGACAACCGCGATTTCGGAAACATCGCCTCCGGCTTGCGGCAGGTGGGCTTTGCCCCGGAAGAGGTCGCGGCGATCATGGGCGAGAACTGGCTCGGTTTCTTTGAACGCTCCTTTGGTCCGCAGGCGTAGCTTCACGCAATGGCTTTCCCACTCCGTCCTCCGGAACAGGTGATGCGGCTGGCCCGCATGGGTAGTTTCTTCGCCACGCGCCTGAGCTTCATGCCCAGCCTGCTGCGGCACATGGTGGCCCGTCGCTGGCGCATCAAGCGCACGCGCTGGGAGATCAATGCCGAGGGCTTTGGCCGGGCGGTCTTCGCCGCCAAGAATGGGAAATGGACCTACAGCCTCGTCGCCTTCTCCAACGACCTCGCCCCGGAACTGCGCTCCGACCGCGTGATCGCCGAGGCGTGGGACGCGACCTTCGTGCTGTTTGACGGAGTGCCCACCGAACGCGACCTCGACCGCCTTGCCGAAAACGCACCGCGTCAGGAAGCCGGACGCTACCTGCCCAGCGAACTGGTGCTGTCGCGGGCCAACAAGAGCGTGCGCTTTTTTTCGCATGTGGTGGACCGCCTCGCAAGTGGACAGCAGCCGGACCTCGACCTGCTCGGCAGCGTGGGCTACCTGATGCGCACCACGGCGGTGTACGGCAACGGCAAGTTCGGAGTCGCCGATCGTGAAAAGATCGCCAGCCGTCCCGGACTTTCTGGACCCTTTCGGGCGGAACTGCTGGCGGTGTACCTGATCCGCGCCTTCACCCACGATCTGGTGGAACACATCGCCTGCTGCCGCGCCCCGAAAACCTTCGTTCCGCTGCGCCCGGACCTCAAGCGGCACCTCGGCATCGGCAATTCCACCGGACTCGGCATGGCGCCGTTTCTTGTCAGCCACCCCATCCTGATCCACAACTGGATGCACGCCCGCGAGACGGCACTGGCGCGGGTGCGGGGACAAGTCCAAACTTCGCCGGAGCGGCTGACGCGCTTTCACGAACTGCTGGACCGCGCCCGGCGGCATGTGGCCGAGTGGGACGTTGCGGACGTCCGGCAAACCGAGCGCATCACCGAATTGCGCACCGACCTCGACACCCTGCGCTCGTGGCTGGAGGCCGATCCGGAGTGGTGCACCCAGCCGTCTCCGTGGGATGGGCTGTACCTGCGGGCGGAAGCGGAGCTTTCGCTGGAAGCGCAAGAATTGGTGGTGAGCCTCCTGCTGGAGGCGCATCCGGAGCAGGTGGACAAACTGGCGGACACGATGAGCGCGAAGGACCACGAACAACTCGCTCCCGCGATGTCGGTTCGAGACCTCAAGGCGCTCGTGCAGCAGCACTACGCCTGGGCGTTGGAGGTGGATCTGTCTCGCCCCGAAGCGCAACAGCGCTTCTGGTACGTTTCCGAAGAAAAGCTGGAGCCGCGCTTTGGCGACCGCTATCAGGAGGCAGGCGCGGACAAGGAGATGCCGCACGCGATTGCACGGGAGCTTCAGCAACTCTGGCAAGTGCTGGAGGACTCCGATCCGCAGGACAGCACCGCCGCCCTGCTGTTTCAGCATCCCGAATTGCGCCGCACCATCCGGCGGGTGCAGACGGTTGTTCAGCGGCCCTATGCCGAAATCAAGGACAACCTTGTGGCGGCGGATTGCCTGCCGATTGACCTGTTGCGCTGCAAGCTCTCGTTTTTTGGTGCGGCCAAGTTTGACCCAAAGTCTGATCTCTGGACCCGCATCAATCTCTATCAGGGGGCACCGCTGCCGGAAGACCTGAAAAGCAGACAGCACCTCGACTGGTGCTTTCCTGTGTTGCCCAAGGAGGCGGCGTGATCGTCACCTTCAATGAAATCGAAGTCACCTTCCGGAAAGCCGCGCTGGGGGTGGGGGTTCCGCTGGGATTGGCCGAGGACATGGGACGCATGAACCACTGGCTGGCGGCGCGAGGGGGCATGGCGATGGCCTCCGCAGTGGCACTCTTGGACGCGCTCGATTCCAAGGAGTCCGGCAAGGGGACGCTCGTTCCCAACGGAGAGGGGTGGGAGGTTGTGCCCGAAGCGGGTCAGCGTTTGTCGGCCCTGTACGCCGGGGGCGCGTCCTGCGATTGGCTGTGTGCGCACAACGCGACCCTCTGGCTGAAGCAGGTGGATTTTCCGCTGTGGGTGCTGATTGCCACCGCGTTGGCCTCCGCCGATCAAAAGCGGCAGATTCGGGTGCGGTTGAGACAGGACACCGGCCCGCAGGTTCAGGCGATTTGCAGTTTGGGGAACATCTGCTCAGAGGGGCCGATGCTCCGGCCGTTTCTGAACAATGCGCCGGGCCTCATACAACTGCGACCCAGCCGAGCGGAATACCTCCCCAGCCATCCGGTTTCGATTCCGGCCAGGCCTGACGACGCGGTGTTTGCAAAGGGGGTGATGGTGGGCGAGGCGCTGTGGGAGCAGGTCCAGCACTACGCCAAGCGCACCCTCGTTCCGGCTTCGGCAAGCTCCCGCGCCGGAGCGGGGGCGGGAGAGATTGACACGGATTGAACTGCCCCGCTCGTACTTCGACACGCTCAGCACGAACGGGGAGTTCGGACACTGCAAGCGGTGCAATCGGCAAGTGAATCAACCCTGAGCATCACTCAAAAACTTATTCGAGAGAAAGACCACCATGAGCACTGAGCATTTGAGTTTGGAAGGCGTGGAACAACTGGCGACCGACGCTTTGGTTGGCGCAGGCACCCGCCCGGAATCCGCGCAGTCGCTGGCACGGGCGGTGCGGGGCGCCGAGCGTGACGGCATCCGCAGCCACGGCCTGATGTACGTTCCCACCTACTGCGAGCATGTGCGCTGCGGCAAGGTGGACGGCACAGCCGTCCCGGAGGTGACGCAATCCAGCGCGTCGGCTTTGCAGGTGGACGCCAGGACCGGATTTGCGCATCCTGCGATTGACGCTGGATTCGCCCAGCTTGTGCCCTTGGCGAAAGCCAACGGCTGTGCCGGAATGACGATCCGCAATTCCTACAACTGCGGAGTGCTGGGCTATCACGTCGAGCGGCTGGCGGAGTCCGGACTGGTCGGCTTAGGCTTCACCAACGCCCCCGCCTCGATCGCGCCCGTGGGCGGAAAAACTCCGGTGATCGGCACCAATCCGTTTGCGCTCGCGGTTCCGGATGCTTCCGGAGGCGCGGCCTTTGTGCTGGATCAGAGCGCGAGCGTGGTCGCCAAAAGCGAGATCATGATGCGCGCCCGCGAGGGGCATGCGATTCCCGAAGGCTGGGCGCTCGATGCTGACGGTCAGCCCACCACTGACCCGGAAGTGGGGCTGAAGGGCAGCATGGCCCCCAGCGGCGGCTACAAGGGCTTTGGCACTGGCCTGCTTGTGGAAGTGCTGGCCGCCGCGCTCAGTGGCGCAACGCTGGGCAAGGACGCGAGTCCGTTTTCGGGAACCGCCGGGGGGCCGCCCAAGACGGGGCAGTGCTTCCTCACGCTCGATCCCAACGCCTTCGCCGGAGCCGGATTTGCCGAACGCATCACCGCGCTGGCCGCCGCCATCCGGGAGCAGGACGGGGCGCGGCTGCCCGGAGACCGCCGCCGCGACAACCGCCAGCGCATCGAAGCGGAAGGCGTGGACGTGGCGGAAGCCCTGCTTGAAAAAATCCGGGCCTTTTGCAACTGACCCCGCCTCTGGGCACGGGCAATCGCCTCCGCTCGTGCCCAAGGCCGTCGGTTTGACAAGCCGTCCATCTCCGTTTATCGTGGATTTCCCCCCTTTTTCTCCCGCCCCTCAGTAGAACCAACCGAATTTGAGAAGGACACAGACGATGCTGGATTTAGGACTGGACGGAAAAATCGCCATCATCACCGGAGGTAGCGATGGCCTCGGAAGCGCTACGGCCCACCGAATGGCCTCCGAGGGGGCAAAGGTGGTGATCTGTGGACGGCGGGCCGAGCATTTGGAAAAGAACGCCGAAGCACTCCGCCGCGAAACCGGAGGCACCGTGCTGGCCGTGCGTGCGGACGTCTGCAACGCGGACGACTGCGCCAACCTGATTGCGGAGACGGTGAAGGCGTTTGGCGGCGTGGACCTTCTGGTGAACAACGCCGGAGCCTCGGCGGCGGCCTCGCTGGAAAAAGTGACGGACGAGGAGTGGCGGGCGGATTTTGAGCTGAAGGTGATGGGCGCGGTGCGCATGTGCCGGGG
>CAZQXS010000045.1:22568-26370 GCA_964597275.1 uncultured Pseudomonadota bacterium
GTGGCCTTCCTCTGTTCCGAGCGCGGCGCGTACATCACCGGAACCGCGATCAACCTCGACGGCGGCATGTGCCCCGTGATTTGAAAGGAGAGAACATGCGCACCATGCAAGGGATCATCGCCCCGGCGACCACGGCGTTTGACCGTTCCGGGAATCTGGATATTGACGCCTGCAAGCCGCAATTCCAGTGGCTGAAGGACTGCGGCTGTCACGGCATCGCGGTCGGCGGCAGCACCGGAGAGGGCCACACGCTGAATCGGGACGAGTTCGAGCGGCTGGTGGACGTCGCCGTAACCGAGGTGGGGTCCGCGATTCCGGTGATCGCGGGTATCATCGTCAACAGCACGCAGGAGGCGGTCGAGCGCGGCAAGCTCGCCAAGGTGGTCGGGGCCGATGCCCTGCAAGTCACGCCCGTGCATTACCTCTTCCGCCCGGACGACGATGCGATGGTGCTGCACTTCCGGGAACTGGCCGAGCAGACCGAGATGCCGATCATCATCTACAACGTGGTGCCGTGGACCTACCTCTCGCCGGAACTGCTCTGTCGCATCCTGCGCGAGGTGCCGGGCGTGGTCGGCGTGAAGCAGAGCGCGGGCGACATGAAACTGCTCGCGGACTTGCTCCAGCAGAGCCAGCCGGAGGATTTGATCTTTTCGGCGGTGGATGCCCTGCTCTACCCCTCCTTCCAGCTTGGGGCAAAGGGGGCGATTGCGGCAGTTTTGGCGGCGTGTCCGAGGCAGTGCGTGGAGCTTTGGGACGCGGTGCAGTCCGGAAATCAATCACGGGCCTTGGAACTGCACGGGCAACTCCTGCGCGTCTGGAACGCCAGTGCGCACGACCTGTTGCCCGCCTGCGTCAAGTACGCGCAATCCCTGCAAGGCTGCCCGCCGTCCTACCCGCGCCGCCCCATGCCCTCCCCCAACGAGGCCATGCAGGCCGCCCTGCGGGAAGCCCTGCACGGGGCGGGAATTCCGTAGCCTTTGGAAACCAACTGGAACGTTCGCCCTGAGCCTGTCGAAGGGCGAGTTCCGTTCATGCTTCGACAGCATTTCAGGGATTATGGATCCAAGATCGTCATTCCGGGCGCAGCGCAGCGCAGACCCGGAATCCAGAACAAACGGCCGTGTGTCTGGATTCCCGCCTGCGCGGGAATGACAAATGGGAGCGAATGAGCCAAAAATGCTCTAGCGGCGCGGGCGTTCGCTGGTGGGGTCGTAGAAGGCTCGCAGGGAGGCCCGTGCTGGAAAGTGTTCTCCGGCGATTTCGATCTCGAAGCTGCTCGATTCCACGAACTCCTGGGTCACGCCTCCCTCGTTTTCCACATAGCCCATGCCGAGGCACGCGCCGATGCTGTGCCCGTACATCCCGGAGGTGAGGTCGCCCACGATCTGCTGGTTACACCAAATCGGCTCGTTGTGGTAGAGCAGCGGTTCCGGATCACGCAGGGCAAACTGCACCAGCCGCTTTTTGGGAACTCCGGCCTCTTTGATTTTCAGCAGCGCCTCCCGCCCGATGAAACCACCGGGCTTGTCCCACGCGACCGCAAAGCCGAGCCCGGCGGCGACGGGGTTGTCTTCGTCGGTGATGTCGTGGCCCCAGTGCCGGAAGGCTTTTTCCAACCGCAGCGAGTTGAGCGCGTGCATCCCGGCGAGCGTGAGTCCGTGCCCGGCCCCTGCGGCGAGGAGGCGGTCGTAAATGTCCTGCGTGAATTCGGTCGGAATGTAAAGCTCCCAGCCGAGTTCGCCGACGTAGGTGACGCGCAGGGCGGTGGCGGTGGCGTAGCCGATTTCGATCTCCTTGCCTGTTCCGAAGGGGAAGGCTTCGTTGGAAAGGTCGGCGGGGGTGACTTCCGAGAGCAGGCGGCGGGCGTTTGGTCCCATCACGCTGAGGACGGCGTAGCCGGAGGTGACATCGGTGACGACCGCATTGGTGTCCGCCAAGTTGCGGTGCAGCCATGCGAGGTCGCGGGTCTGGCTGGCTCCGGCGGTGACGACGAGGTAGGCGTCTTCACGGAGCCGCGTGACGGTGAGGTCCGATTCGATGCCCCCGCGCTCGTTGAGCCACGCGGTGTACACGACTTTGCCCGGCTCGACCGCGGCGTTGTTCGCGCAGATGCGGTTCATGGCGGCTTCCGCATCGCGTCCCTGCACCATGAACTTGCCGAAGGAGGACATGTCGAACAGGCCGACCTGCTTGCGGACGGCCAGGTGTTCCTCGGCGGAGGCGTTAAACCAGTTCTGCCGTCCGTAGGTGTATTCGTACTTGGGCACCATGCCGTCCGGCGCAAACCAGTTGGCGCGTTCCCAGCCTGCGGTTTCGCCGAAGCAGGCACCCGCCTGGGCGAGTCGGTCGTGCAGCACGGACTTGCGCACCCCTCGGCTGGATTCGGGCTGGCGGAAGGGCCAGTGCATCGCGTAGAGCAGGCCGAGTCCTTCGACCGTGCGGTCGTGCAGGTAGCGCTCGTTGTTCTGGAAGGGCAGCACCCGGCGGATGTCCACGTCCCACAAGTCAATGGGCGGGTGGCCGTTGACGATCCACTCCGCCAGCACCTTTCCGGCCCCGCCTGCGGACTGGATGCCGATGGAGTTGAAGCCTGCGGCAACGAAGAAGTTGCGCAATTCCGGGGCTTCGCCAAGCAGGTAGCGGTCATCCGGCGTGAAGCTTTCCGGGCCGTTGAAGAACTTGCGGATTCCGGCCTCCTCCAGCTTGGGAACGCGGTGCATCGCGTTGAGCATCGCTGGCTCAAAATGCTCCCAGTCCTCCGGGAATTCCCCAAACGCGAAGTCCTCCGGGATCGTGCTGTGCGGACGCGGCTTGCTGACGGGTTCGAAGCAGCCCACGAGGAACTTGCCCGCGTCCTCCTTGACGTAGCACCAACGGCTGGGGTCGCGCATCACCGGAAGCGTTCCGGGCAGGTCGATGTCGTCGGTGACGATGTAAAAATGCTCGGCGGCGTGCAGGGGCACCGCGACTCCGGCCATCAGCCCCACCTGTCGGCCCCACAGTCCTGCGCAGTTGACCACGAACTCGGCGGAAATGTCGCCCTTGTCGGTGGAAACTCCGGTGACGCGCCCGTCCTTTTGATGAATTGCGGTGACGGCGGTGTCCTCGAAAATGCGCACCCCCCGCGAGCGGGCACCCTTCGCCATCGCCAGCGTCGTGTCAATTGGGTTGGTCTGGCCGTCCTTGGGCAGGAAAACCGCGCCCACGAGGTCGTCAATGTTCAGCAACGGGTGCAGCGCCAGCGCCTCCTGCGGCGTGATGACCTCGACCTCCAGCCCGCAGCACTTCGCCATCGAGGCGCCGCGCTTGAGTTCCTCGAACCGCTCTGGGTCGGCAGCCACGCTCAGCGAACCGTTCTGCTTGAATCCGGTCGCCTGTCCGGTTTCGGCCTCCAGTCCGGCGTACAGCTCGCTGGTGTACTGCGCGAGCTTGGTCATGTTTGAGGTGGCCCGCAACTGCCCCACCAGCCCGGCGGCGTGCCAGGTGGTCCCGGAGGTGAGCTGCTGGCGCTCCAGCAGCACCACGTCCGTGCCGCCAAGCTGGCTGAGGTGGTACGCGAGGCTGGTGCCAATGACCCCGCCGCCAATGATGACGATCTGGGCCTGGGTGGGAAATGGGTTGCTCATGCGGTTTGCTCCCGAATGCGGTGTGAAAAGAAAAAAAGAGACTCCGGAAAGTCTAGCCAACGGCCACCCATATGGCGAGAGAAATTGCAGGCGACGGGCGAGGGTCAGGCTTCACTGGCGTGGTGATCCAAGTACTCTTCTGCCGCTTTGAGCAAAAGGGTGGAGCGCTTCAG
>CAZQXS010000046.1:0-1385 GCA_964597275.1 uncultured Pseudomonadota bacterium
TCTTCATTCCAGACTTCTGCCATCAGTTCGTTTGCTGGTCGCATCGCAAAATGCACAGTACGTTCACGAACTTCGACATGCGCCTTCACTCCGATTTCCGCCCAATTCTCAACTATCAACTGAGCGATATCTGTCCATGCTCCAAACGCAGGGACCACACCAATTTCAATGTCTAGCGTTTTGCCGTTAGGCATCAAACGAAAACCATCAGAACCTTTTTTCGGCATGATGCCATCGAGGATCTTGTTGGCTTTGCTGACATCGTACTGGGTGTACTTAAACGCATATTCATCTCCTGGGTAATAGGGATGGAACGGAGCAGGAACCCCTTGACGGGATTCACCAAGCCCAAAGAATGCAAGTTCTTTGATTCCGTCACGGTCGATTGCATGTGAAAGGGCAATCCGAAACTGTTTGTTTCGGAAAAATTCTCCTTCTGGACCCTGCCAAGTTTGATTGAACATGACCACGGCATCAGAACCACCAAAGGTTGGCCAAGTCACAACACGGTAATTGCTCTGACCTTCATTCTCCTTGAGTACCGGATAAGTACTCATATTGATGTGACGTCCCTGGAAGTCGATCTCTCCCGAAACCGCAGCAAGGTTCAAAGTTTCCTTGTCAGCAAAAAACGTGAAGTGGATTTCATCGATGTAAGGCAACTGGTTGCCTGCTGGATCAACTCCTACAAAGTAGGGATTGCGTTTGATCCTGAAGACACGATCCGAAACGGTGGAACCGTTTGGCACCCATCCTGCCATTCCGGGTCTATTCCCGCTCAAATGAGGTAGAGCTTCAACTGCAAACAGTTGTGTCCATGTATCGAACCCGGCCGCTTTGACTTTTTTCTCCAAACTGGACTTGGAGGCATGTTTTGGGTGGAACTGCTTTAGATAATGTGCCGGTACGAAGACCAAGTTACTGATTGATTTATCCGCACCATCCATGTTCGCAAGGTTCAGCAGGAACGCCGTGTTCGGCTGCTTGTAGGACCATTTGACCATGTAGTTGCTGAGTTTTTCGACTTTGGCCATTGAGCCATCATCATTCTTCATCCAGTTGGCACCACCCGGCATCAAATCTTTGTTAAGCAGAATATCGTTGTACCAGAACATGATATCGTCTGCGGTGAAAGGTTGACCATCCGACCATTTAGCACCTGGACGCAGACGGACAATCCACTCTGTAAAATTCACATTCGATTCCCAGCCGGAAGCGATATGCGGAACTACTTGACTACCGTCTGGTGCAAAACGTACGAGCGCATCGTAAACAGCACGGGTGTAGTTATTGTGATCACCAGGCCCCAAGAATGCACGACGCAGAATTCCACCGTATTGACCGATTTCGTCCACCACCGGCAACATCAAAGGAATCTCAGGAAG
>CAZQXS010000046.1:1485-25965 GCA_964597275.1 uncultured Pseudomonadota bacterium
CTGGAGGCAGTTTTCCTGCTTTCACTAAAGCGGAAAATTGCGGAGCTTCTTTTGCGGATATGACTGCGGCACCAAAGATGGTGACTAGGCCAAATATTCCCATCCATCGGATGGTATTTAGTATAGTTTTCAAATTGTCTCCATTTATATGAAGGTTAATAAAATTGCCGTTTAAGAATTAAACAGCAGTTATGTTTAATATATTTATGTCATTTCATGCCATAGGCTCCTCCATTTCAGGTTTATAAACTAGCAGAAGATTCTGAATCCAAGTATAAGTTAGCATGTTTCAGAGTTCTTAAAATTGATCCAGGGGTTTTTTCAGAAACTGGCTCATTAAGACAGGAGCGTACAGCCTCAGCCTTGCGTTTTTCGGGAACAATACAAAGGATCGTTTTCGGTGCTAGCAAAGCGGGAATCGTTAGAGTTATCGCATGTGTGGGGACTTCTGAAAGCGATCGAAAATGTCCCTCACCTACTTGCTGCTTACGGCTGACTTCCGCAAGTTTAACAACCTTTACCCAGTGCGGATCGTTAAAGAACGCTTCAGGAGGATCGTTGAAAGCAATATGTCCGTTCTCGCCCCAACCCATGGCAACCAGATCAGCAGGATAGTCCCTGAGAAGTTGTTCATAGTCCCTACAGGCCTGTTCGATATCATCCGGGCTATTTGGTACCGGATGAAATGCTCTGGGATTCACATGCTGAATGAAGTGTTCCTTCAGAAAAAGCGGGAAACTTGCTGGGTGAGTTGGAGCCAGCCCAAGGTATTCATCCATATGGAAGATCCTCACTTTATTCCAGTCGATTCCGTCCAATTCCTTCAATGCGTGAAGAAATGTTAACTGTGAGTTGCCAGTAGCGAGTATAATACTGGCTTCACCACGCTCTGAAATCGCTTTTAAGATCTTTTTCCGGGCATCAAAAGCCGCGGCTTGCCCCATTGCTAAATTATCGGCATATATGGAAACAGGCAGATAATCTACCTGCATTTTTTTTATTGGTAGTGGATTTATCATGTTTTTATGGTTTCATCAGGTAATATATGTTTTTTGAAAAAATTTTCAATTTTTATGATAATGAGTTTGTCAAATAAAGTAAAAGAAGGATCTGAGAAATAGTTCATGCCGATTCAGACAGTTTTATTTCTGTTTAGTTCCTATCCATAGGATGCCGGAAGTGTCCAGGAGAGAATTCCTCGATTCCGGAGATATTGGCATAACTAGAATCAACCCACTCCATGGGATAGCCTTGGCTGAAATTGCTGGCGTTAGCCAGTCTTTCGTGGTGCTCAGGCGATAAGTTCCATTCAGAAACATGGAGGGAATCATTCAATTGTTCCACTGTGCGAGGACCGATGATTACCGAGGTGACACGCCGGTCATACAGTAACCAAGCGAGAGAGAGTTGAGAGAGTTTTTTGTTAGTTTCATTCGAAATTATCTTAAGTTCGTCAACTACGTCAAATGCAGCATCACTAAAGTAACGTGGGATATCGATGTTTTTGCGGTAGGAAATTCGCGAACCCTCAGGAGGTGCTTGATCCCTTTCATAACGTCCACTCAGAAATCCGCTAGCCAACGGACTCCAGCAAAGCAACCCTAGTCCTTGATCCGCACAAGCAGGAAGAATTTCACGTTCTATATCGCGTCGCACTATGTTATATAGATGCTGACCGCTGACGAAACGCTCTAGTCCGTAGCGTTCCGCAAGTGCATTGGCCTTGACGATCTGCCATCCGTAATAATTGCTACAGCCAATGTAACGCACTTTACCTTGTCGAACGAGATCGTCAAGTGCTCTCATCGTTTCCTCCATCGGTGTAAACCAATCAGGACCGTGAACTTGGTAAAGGTCGATGTAATCCGTTTTCAATCGTCTTATACTGTTTTCAACGGCCTCAAGAATATTTTTTCGTGAGAGTCCTTTGGAGTTGGGACTATCACCCATACGGAACCAGGACTTAGTAGCGATGACCAAGTCTTCACGCTGGTGATCTTGCAAAGCTAGCCCAAGTATCTCTTCTGAAATTCCATCACTGTAAACATCTGCTGTGTCGATAAAATTACCCCCTGATTCAATGAATTCTCCAAGAATTTTGCTGGAGACCTGCTTGTCGCATCCCCAATTCTTCATCCCAAAGTTCATCGTGCCAAGGCATATCCGAGAGACTAGCAACCCTGATCTTCCCAAATAACGGTAATTCATACGATGTCTTTACCTTTCAATGTTTTGATAGTGAAAATCATGTCCTAATCCTGAACTTTATTTGACTCACCAGCAAGTCTTTTAAGAATGAGCATGGAGTAAATCAACGCCCTGGGTAAGTGAAAGGGATCCTTTACTGGAAGATTCTTCAAATACGGTCTCATTGGTATCCCATCACGGTTCAAATTGTGAAACCATTCTCCATGCTGTTGGTTTGGGAAGTGGGAAAAAGTGTATTCGTGTACTTTCCAGTACCATTCTATTGCCCATTCAGCATGATTGATTTCATAAGCTTGCAACAACGCAAGAAGGCTTTCTGTGTGCGGCCACCAGATTTTAGCATCAGGCATGTGCCAGGCTGCGTTTCCATTGTCAGCGTGGCACGCCAGACTAATTCCACCAAAGTCCGAATCCCAACCAAATTCCAGATGCCAACGTATTGTTTCCAACACAATCTTGAGCCGATCCGAAAGACCGTGATGGCTGTAGATGCGTGCCATGAACCACATGCTTTCAATGACATGACCGGGAACAATCGTTTTGCCTATATCACTGTCTACGAGTTCCCCTCCTGGACGCACGAATTCGTAGAGTAGTTTTTTCCCTGGTTTGAGATGTTGCGTCATTATTCGTTCTGCTAATACTAAAGCACGGTCTTTAATATCCTTATTTCCTGACAAACAGCCAAGATCATGGAAAACAAGTGCAAAAATCATCAGAGGACCATGCGCTTGGAACCCAGTTGGGATAGGATGCGGTTGAGTTTGGAAACTTGAATGATCGTCGAGTTGAGGACTAACATACTTGAATGAGTCCAAGGAAACATCCAAAGACTCTGAATCTCCAGTTGCCCTTGCAAATTCAGTTAAACCATAAGTACAGAAAGCATTGACATAAATGCTCTGTGACGCCTTTTTTGGAGAGCCATCCGCATTCAAACTGAAGAACCAGTCTCCGTCAGGAGTGCGCCCTTTATCAATAAGTAATCTGGCGATCGGCGTAGCTATTTCTAGCCACTTCGGATCGCCGTCGAAATCGTTGTATAGCGAACTGAACACCCACAGCGCCCTGCCTTGCGACCATAAGAATTTTTCCGTGGAAACCAGGTTTCCATCATCATTCACACAGTTGTTGAAACCCCCTACCTCATGATCTACGCAATGTTCCAACCAGAAAGGCAGAATTTGCTGCTTCAGGTGGTTTTCAAAAAACTGCAACAGTTCATGAAATTCCAGCCGTTCAGTGGACTTGGAACTCATGCGGATGAAAGGGAGTTTGAATTTTTCATACTCGATGCACTGTGCCCATCCTGTGCCCCCATAGATTCCAAATCGGAATGCTCTTTAAAACGTTTGATGCCCACTGTTCTGATCGCCGTATCCGGAACCTTCTTAATCGGGGTATAGCGTGGGTGATGAGATTCCTTGTAAGGATTGTTACGTGCAGCGTTATAGCAGCAAATCAGTGACCAACGCGGATTTGGAGAACGGTTTTGATCGGAGCGATGGAGCAGATTGCAATGAAAGAATAAAGCATCACCGGGTTCCATTTCCACATAGACAAGATCAAAGATCTTCATGGCTTCCTCGACACGCTCCATTTCGGCGCCGGTCTGGTCTCCTGTTTGTTTGTGATCAATACGCCCCAAATGATGTGATTGCCGCAAAACCTGTAAGCATCCGTTTCCACGTTTTGCCGGATCCACAGCGATCATTACGCTGGATAGAAGTGGCTGCAGGCATCCGTTTTGATACCAGTAGCCATAGTCCTGATGCCACTCCCATGCTCCACCGATTTCCGCATCCTTCAAAATCATTTTGGAGTGGTAGTGATAGACCTCGCCATCCAGCAACACTTCCATGCTGTTCACAATGCGATGGCATCTGGCAAACATGCCGTAGATTGTATCTCCCGGGTGATTCCAAAGCGACAGACGAACGGTGCCGCCCTGCACGTCCTTTCTTCTTTGGCTCCTTCGTTCAAGTTCGCGGTCCATCTTCGCGGCACGGCTGAGCAGGCCGATCTCCTCCTGATCAAACAGCTCATTGACCAAAAGGAAACCATCTCTCTGGTACGCTTTGATTTGTTCCTGATTGAACATCAGCGAAAGTTGGTGGAAACGGTTTGAAACAAGATCAATCCACGAAGTACTCCCCATGTTCAGTGCGGACGCGTTCCAAATCCTGAAATACGGTGTTCAGGTGCATCCGCATGGCCTCGACCGCCTGTGCTTCCTTGTGTGCGATGATCGCATCCAACACCGCACCGTGTTCCTTGGCAATGTCCAGACGCCGATCACGATACGGTAGGGAAAGACGGCGGACCCGGTCCATGTGCGACTTGGCGTTGTTGGTCATTTTCCAGAGTCGATCCCGGAACCGGAATTCTGCGATGGAGCGATGAAACTGCTCGTCCAAATCGAAGAGTTCATCAAAATCCTCCCATTCCAAGGCCTGTTTGTACTTTTCGACCAAACGTCTGGTTTTTGTCTGCCACTCGGGCGTTCCATGTCGTGCAGCGTAGCCCGCCGTTGCCACTTCCAGCGCCTCCCGAATGAACTGGCTCTCGTGGACGGCCTCGATGCTGATGCGCGAAACATAAGTGCCTGTTTGAGGGAAGATTTCGACCAGCCCATCCACCTGAAGACGCAAGAGAGCTTCCCGGATTGGGGTTCGAGAGACCGAAAGACTTTCGCTCAACTCCCGCTCTTTCAGCATCTGTCCGGGGGGCAACTTGATGGAGATGATGGCATTGTGCAACAAGGTATGGGCCTGATCCACCATCGACTTTCGGCGGTTGATGGTGAAGTCCCCCAGCAAGGAATCTGAAGTGGCTGAACCTGCGTCTGTCATCGGTTTTGGCTACTGAGTCGCAAACTTTTGTCTTGTAATATACTACAGATCATTCTAATGTCAACCCTAAAATGAGGAGGGTTTGCGTAGCACGGGTTCCCTGCTCCTTAAGATCTGATGAGCTTGCCTACTGCGCAGGAGGATCGGTGAGGCAGGCTTGCGGACCCGCTCCTTCGGAGTGTTGAACGCCCAGCGGAAGGTGGCTGAAGTAACCTCCGCCATTTTTAATTTTTCTCTCCTTGCGAACGCGGAGCGGGTGATTGCTCCGCGTTCATCGAACTCCCAAAGCAAAACGACCATGACTTTAAAAATCAGAGACGCGCGGGTGATCACCACCTGCCCCGGACGCAATTTTGTGACCTTGAAAATCCTCACGGATGAGGGGCTTTACGGGCTGGGGGATGCGACCCTGAACGGTCGGGAATTGGCGGTGGTGAGCTATTTGAAGGATCACGTCGTCCCCTGCTTGATCGGACGCGACCCCCACCAAATCGAGGACATCTGGCAGTACCTTTACCGTGGAGCGTACTGGAGGCGCGGCCCCGTGACCATGACGGCGATTGCCGCTGTGGACACGGCACTTTGGGACATCAAGGCGAAGGCCGCAGGGCTGCCGCTCTACCAATTGCTCGGAGGGAGAAGCCGTGAGGGGGTGATGGTCTATGGCCACGCCAACGGCAGGGACATCGAGGAGGCGACGGAGGAAGTGGGTAAATACCTTGGCTTGGGCTATAAGGCGGTTCGCGCCCAGTGCGGGATACCGGGATTGCCCAGCACTTACGGGGTGTCAGGGGACAAGCTTTTCTACGAACCTGCCGATGCCGAACTGCCCACCGAAAACGTCTGGTCCACTCCCAAGTACCTTGATCACGTTCCCCGGCTTTTTGAAAAACTGCGGGGCGTTTATGGCTGGGAGCCGCACTTGCTGCACGATGTCCACCACCGACTGACCCCCATTGAGGCGGCAAGGCTGGGAAAGTCCTTGGAGCCGTATCGCTTGTTTTGGTTGGAGGACACCGTTCCTGCCGAAAATCCGGAAGGCTTCCGGTTGATTCGGCAGCACACGACCACTCCGCTGGCCGTGGGGGAGGTGTTCAACACGATTTGGGATTGCAAGCAACTCATTGAGGAGCAACTGATTGACTACATCCGGACCACCGTGGTTCATGCGGGGGGCATCACTCACCTGCGGCGCATCGCCGACTTGGCTGCGCTCTATCACGTCCGCACCGGAAGCCACGGAGCCACCGACCTCTCGCCAATTTGCATGGGAGCCGCGCTGCATTTTGACCTGTGGGTGCCGAACTTCGGAATTCAGGAGTACATGCGGCACACCGAGGAAACCGATGCGGTGTTCCCGCACGCCTACCACTTCAAGGATGGCTTTTTGCACCCCGGCGAAGTCGCGGGGCATGGGGTGGACCTTGATGAAACGCTTGCGGCGAAGTACCCCTACCAGCGGGCTTACCTTCCGGTGAACCGTTTGGAAGATGGAACTTTGTGGAACTGGTAAGGATAGGCCGATCAGTAGCTATACTTGCGCAAGTTACTTCGTGAAGTAATCCGAGTGCCGCTCGATGATCGGTGGCAGGAACTCGTAGATCAGCCCAAGGTGGTCGCGCATGGAACCCTCCACCCCGGCGAGGTCGCCTTGCTTCATCAACTTCACTAGGTCGTAGTGCCCGTCTGTGATCTGGTTGGGGTTTTCGATGACGGGGTAGGCCAGTCGCACCACACGGTCCATGTGGGCTTTGGCGTTCTTGGTGATTTTCCACACTTGCGAGGTGTGCTTGAACTCCGCGATGGTCTTGTGAAACTGCTCGTCGAGTCGCCAAAGCTGTTCGCGGTCCTCCTGCTGCACGCACTTGATTTGCTGCTCCAGCAGGTCTTCCAGCGCTTCTGAAAGTTCCGGGGTGAAGTTTCGCACCGCCCAGCGCACCGAGCCGAGTTCCAGCGATTCCCGAATGAACTGGCTTTCCTCCAAATCCCTCACGCAGATCAGGGAAACGTAAGTGCCGGCTTGAGGAAGGATGTTCACAAAACCTTCCTCGGCGAGACGCAAGAAGGCTTCGCGCACCGGGGTCCGGGAGATTTGGAGCTGCTGGTAAATGGCCCGCTCCTTGAGGGGCTGTCCGGGTTTGAACCAGAGGGAGACAATGGCCTCGTGCAGTAGGCCGTACACTTGCGGCATGATGTGCCGCTTGCGATCCACGCAGGCGGAATCTGGAAGCGAGAATTCGTAACTCATGAGGTGTCCTCTGAAGGTGTCCTAACCCAAGGCCGATTCAAGAGTGTCCAGCATTTGGTCAATTTCGTCAACCGTGTTGTAGTGAACCGGGCCGACCCGGACCACGCCGCCGAGGTCTTCCAGCCCAAGCTCCCGGACGACTTCCAGCGCGTAGTTGTGTCCGTCCCAAACGAAGATGTTCTGCTCGGCGAGGGCTTGGGCGATTTGCTGGGGAGCCTGCCCCGTTGTCGTGAAAGACACGGTGGGCACCCGCCGACTCATGGCTTCCGGTGCGGTCAGTCCGTGGATGGTCACGCCCGGGAGTCGTTGCAATCCCGTGATCAGCCGGGCGCACAGCGTTTCCTCATACACCTGCATCGCCCGCATCGCGGCATGGAGGTGCAGCCGCCTGCCGGAAAATCCGGGGAATTCCTGAAAGTATTCCGCTCCCATCGTTTCCCCCAGCCATGCGAGGTAGTTCAGTGCCCCCAAGGTGCCCGCCTGCCCTTCGTGCAACTGCGTTCCGGTCTCGAACTTTCCGGGCGAAACCTCATCGGCGGGCCGGACTTTGTACGCCTCCAGCGAGTTCAGCAGTTCCAGTCGCCCCCACAGCACACCCTGATGTGGGCCAAAGAACTTGTAGGGAGAGCAGACCAGAAAATCGCAGCCCAAGTCCTGCACGTCCGTGGGACCGTGCGGAACGTACTGCACCGCGTCCACATACACCAAGCCTCCCGCCGCCTGCACTTGTTGGGTGATCGTTTTCACGTCGTTGATGGTCCCGGTGCAGTTGCTCGCGTAGTTGATCGCGGCGAGCTTGACATCCCCCGGAGCCAGCAGGCCTTCAAGCTGGTCCATACGGTACTCGTAAGTTTGCGGATCGAACTCCAGCCAGTGCACGGTCAGGCCCAAATCCTCGGCGAGCTTGAGCCACGGGCCGATGTTCCCATCGTGATCCATGCGCGTGAGCAGGAGCGCATCGCCTTTCTGGAACCTCCGACCCAGTGCCCGCGACACCGAAAAGGTCAGCGTGGTCATGTTGGGGCCGAAGATGATTTCGTCCGCAGAGGAGGCGTTGAGCAAATCCGCCATGCCGAGGCGGGCATCCTGCAAAACCGCATCCGACTCAACCGAGGTCCGGAAATAGCCGCCTTGGTTGGCGTTGGTGTGAATCAGGTAGTGGCTCATGCGGTCCAGCACTTGTTGCGGAACCTGCGTGCCCGCCGGATTGTCCAAATAAATGCGGGGTCGGCCTCCGTCCGTAAGGGCGAGTGCAGGAAACTGCTGGCGGATCAGTGCAAGGTCAAGGGGCATTGGTTTCAAAGATGGTGCAGGGTGTTTTTACAAAGAAAGGCGCGGTTCCTCGATTCCGCAAACGCCGGGTTCCAACACGACCAGTTTTCCGGCATGGGGCTGGTTGGGTTCCAGCGCGGTGGAACTTCCAGTGGAAATGCTGGTGACGTAAAGCTGGTCGAGCTTCGCTCCACCAAAGCCCGGACAACTGGGCTTCTGGAACGGTACGGCGATGGATCGGTCCAAGCGGCCATCTGGGGCAAAGCGGTCCAGCCGCCAGCCGTCCACCACGGCCAGCCAGTAGAAGCCCTCGGCATCCACACACGCCCCGTCCGGGCGTCCGGGCTGGTTGAAATACTCGGCGAACACGTTCTGCTCCAAAAGCGAGCCGTCCTCCGGATTCATCCGGTATTGCCACACGGTGCGGGCGTGAGTGTCAGCGAAGTAGCAGGTTTCGCCATCCGGGGCAAAGGCGAGGCCGTTGCCGACTCCAACGGGGCCGAGGATTTTTTGGGGGGGCGATCCTGCTTGCCAGCGGAAGAGGTTCCCGTCTCGTTCCCCCGGAGTGGTGGGGTCGGCCATTGAGGATGCCCAAAGCCGCTGCTGGCGGTCCACTTTGGAGTCGTTGATCCGCACTTTGGGGTTCTCGTCCGATTCGATTTTTGCGAGAAACTCCACGTTTCCCGATTCAAAGTCGAAGGTTGCGATCACGCGATCCTGCGCGATTACCAAGCCACCCTCGGTGTCCAGCACCAGCATCCCCGGCCTGCCGGACACGTCACGGGTTTCGACCGCACCGGAGGAGGGATCGAGCCGCAGGATTTGCCGCCCCTTGATGTCCACCCAGTAGAGCCATCCGGTGCGCTCGTCCCAAACGGGGCATTCGCCCAGTTGGTTGGGAGTGTTGCAGGCAATTTCGTAGTTGAGTTGTTCAGGTCCAGCCGGCATCGATTGTCAGGGTTTGTGAGGTGATCATGCGACTGCTGTCGGAGGCGAGGAAGTTCACCAACTCGGCCACATCCTCCGGCGCAATCGTGGTTTTGAGACACTGCTCGTCCAGAAGTTTTTGCTCGCCTTCTGGAGTCAGCCACAGGTCGCGCTGCCGCTGGGTCATCACCCAGCCGGGCGTGACCACATTGACCCGGATGTTCTGCGGGCCGTACTCCCGCGCCAGTGCGCGGCTCATACCCACCACCCCGGCCTTTGCCGTGGCATAGCCCGTCAGGTTGGGGGATTTGCGAATCCAGCAGGTCGAGGAAAAATTGATCACAGAACCGCCGCCTGCCTCGGCCATCGCAGGGGCCAGCGTCTTGGTTGCAAAGAAGACATGCCGCAGGCTGGTCGCCTGAATGTCATCCCAGCGCTCCAGCGTGACCTCCTCCGGACGGTGACGGTCATCCCGTGCCGCCGTGTTCACAAGGACGCGAATGGGGGGTATCTCGGCAACCAGTTCCGTGAGAGTGTGTTCCAGACGTTCCACGTCCCGCAGGTCCACCTTGCGGAAGCTGGCGGAGCGGCCTTGGGATCCCAGCTTGGCGAGCAGTTCGCCCCCCGCCTGTTCATCGCGGTCGAGGACGGCCACCGCCACCCCTTGGGCCGCGAGTGCCTCCACGCAGGCAGCCCCGATTCCGGAAGCTCCCCCGGTGACCACCGCGCCTCGTTCTGCAAGTGATGAGTAGTTTGCCCGCACGTTTTGTTGAGGTTGAGCGTTGACGTTTCAAAAAAGTGTTCTGCAAAATCGGCAAATGCGCAAGCAATCAAGCAGAATCTGCGGAATTCTTCACGAATTTGCCGCTGGAGAAATGAAAAGGACCGATCACGGCAGCCAGCACCCCGCTCCCTTCATTCTGACTCTGCTGGTGAAACACGGACAAAAACAGTTGCACTGTATTGGAGTCGGTGCTATCGTCCCCCTTCGTCATCATTTTTTTGAACCCTATCAAGAGAGACCATCATGCAGCGTCAACTTGTTTCATCCGACTCCAAATTCGAGAAGCTTTATGGGCACTCCAGGGCCGTTGCCGTTGGAGACCTCATCTTTGTTGCAGGCACCGTAGGATTTGACTACGAGACCCATACGATCTCCGAAGATCCGGCAGAGCAAACCCGCCAAACCTTTCGCAATATCGAAAATGCCTTGGCAGAAGTGGGAGCGTCCTTTTCAGACGTTGTGCAGTTGGTCACCTACTTTACCAATCATGAGGATTGGGATGCCATTGGCGAGGTGTTGCACGAGCAACTGAAAGATGTCAGGCCGACGAATGCCGGGGTGCGGGTGGAGCTTATTGATCCGCGCATGAAAATAGAAATCTCGGCGACTGCCGTTCGGAAGACCTGAGTCTGAGCGAAATGTGCGAATCCCTGACGAGGCCGGAGGGCACCGCAGGAGTTCAGAATCCTAAAGCATTTTTAGGGATTACGGATTCAAGATCGTCATTCCGGGCGCAGCGCAGCGCAGATCCGGAATCCAGAGCAAACGGCCGTGTGTCTGGATTCCCGCCTGCGCGGGTGACAAGTGGGTACAAATCAACCGAAATTGCTCTAGGTCAGTGGAAGGGGTTGGGCAGCAGAAGGTAGGCGGCAGGGATGAGGGCCAGCAGGACACAGCCCCAAAACCGAAAGGCCGGGACGTTGAGAAGGTCATGCGGGGATTGCCACTCACCTGTCAGGTTTGAGTGCTGAATCAGGTGGCGGTAATCGGTCAAGCTTCCTGCGATTCGAGACATGGTGTGATTCCTTGCCGAAGAGATCTTCTTCTCACCATAGATCAGGTGATCCAAGATGACAATGTGAAACCGCGGCCCCCTCGGATTTCTTTTCCTAGGTCAGCACATTGATGACCACCACCTCAAGTGTTCCCTTGGGGTGGAAGTTGTACCCGATGCGGAACCGTCCCTGCGGATCACGGTACACATGCCGTGTCTCTTGGATGAATGCTCCAATCCGTGGGTTCCTTTCGATGAGACGCACCGCCATGCGGATCTCCCGTTCCAGAGTTGGATTGGATTCCGCCAGTTGTAGCAAAACCTCGACCGCGACATCGTACCAGTCAGCCACGCGGACGCCCCTTGACTTGAGCGATCATGGCTTCCACTTGTTCTGTGGAGTATTTTTTCTGACATTGGGCTTCGGCAACGTCCATTTGGAGGTTCACCAGTTCTTTCTCCAGTTCGAGATAGCGCTCTTTGGGCATGAGGATGGCCGGGTTGGTCGGATGCTTGATTTCAATCGTCTTCCCGGATTTGAAGATTTGTGAAAGGTGCTCTCGGGTTTTGCGAACGGTGTAGGCTTCCATGAAGACTCCTTTGTGGAAATTGTCTTACCACAAGTGTGTACACGCCTGTGACAAAACACAACTGGAAAGTGAGGTTACAGTTCCGTGCGCATGTCCCAGAGTTCTGGGAAGAAGCGGTGTTCGGTGATGTGCTTGAGCCAGCCGACTCCAGCGGAACCGCCCGTTCCGGGCTTGAGTCCGAGGATGCGCTGCACGGTGACGAAGTGCCGCCAGCGGTATTGCGAGAAGAGGTCGGCGATTTCGGTCAAATCCTCCCCAAGGCGGTAGAGCGCGTTTTCCGGAACGGGGTCGCCGTAAATTTCCAGCCAGGATTTTTGGACGGACGGGTGGGACTGGTGCGGTTTCGACCAGTCGCGCTCCAGCAGTACTTCATCAATCGCAAACCCCTGCCGATGCAGAATCCGGATCACCTCGTCGTACAGGCTGGGTTCCTCGAAGGCTTTCTTGAGGGCGGGATAGACGTGCGGGACGTTGCGGTGGGCTTGCGCCATTGCCTCAGATTTGTTGCCCAGGATGAACTCGACGTGCCGGTACATGAAGGAAAGCTGCCCCGAAGCCGAGCCGAGGTGGTTGCGGAACTCGCTGAAGCCCTGTGCGGAGATGGTGCCCAGCACATCCCAGATTTGCCCAAGGTAGCGCAGGATTTTCTTGGAGCGGTCCAAAATGATGAAGGCGCGGGGCAGGTCGTCCCGGATGATGCAGAGCCGGGCGTTGTGCAATTCAAAATGCACCATCTTGAAAATCAGTTCCTTGCACTGCCCCGCGAGAATGAAACACATTTCGTCGTACCCCTCGCTGCGAGGATGCTGGAGGCTGAGTAGCAGGTCAATGCTTTCGTAGTTGATGTAGGGGTTGCTCGTGCCCTCAAAGTCCGTGCTGGGTTCGCCTCCGGTTGCTTCGGCTGTGGTGGCCCGTGACTCATCGGTGGTGTAGTTCATGGGACGGGGGTGCGCACCGCCTTCCACCCCGGCAGGGTTGACGATTTCCGGAATCTCAAACGGAAGTTGCTTGTTGCTCATGGAACCGCAACCAGTGAGAGCAGCCGCTGAATGGCGGCATCCACGGAGACCCCGGCAGACTCCGCCTCGTAGCTGAGCAGCAGGCGGTGACGCAACACGTCCGGGGCGATGTCCTGAATGTCTTCCGGCGTGACAAAATCCCGATCCTGCAACCACGCCCGCGCCCGTGCACAACGGTCCAGCGCCAGGGTTGCCCGTGGACTGGCCCCCCAGTTGAGCCAGCCCGCCAGTTCGGAATCGTAGCGTTCCGGATCACGGGTCGCCTGCACCAACTCGACGATGTATCCCTCCAAGGGTTCGGCCAGATGCTGGTCCAGCACCACCTGCCGCGCCTGCAACACCTCAGCTTCGGCAATGCGTTCCGTGACGGAAGCCCGAGACTGATGTTCGGTCCCGTCTCGTGCCTCTTGTCGGGCGAGGCGCAGGATGCGCTGTTCGTCCTCACGAGGGGGATAGTCCACCGTCACCTTCATCAGGAACCGATCCAGTTGTGCTTCTGGAAGCGGATAGGTGCCCTCCTGCTCAATCGGGTTCTGTGTGGCCATCACCAGAAACAAATCGGGCAGGGGGTAGGTGCGCCGTCCAATCGTCACCTGACGCTCGGCCATGGCCTCCAGCAGCGCAGACTGCACCTTGGCCGGAGCGCGGTTGACCTCGTCCACCAGCACCAGATTGTGGAAAATCGGCCCTTGCTGAAAGACGAAGCTGTGATCCTCCGGGCGGAACACATCGGTCCCGGTGACATCGGAAGGCAGCAAATCCGGGGTGAACTGGATGCGGTGGAACTCGCCTTCAATGCGATCCCCCAGCGCCTTCACGGCCCGGGTTTTTGCAAGTCCGGGCAAGCCCTCCACCAGCAAGTGCCCGTCGGACAGCAGGGCCGTCAGCAGCCGTTCGACAAGCTGGGGCTGGCCAAGGATGCTGGACTGAAGGTTGTGCTGAAGCTGGGTGAAGGTGTCGCGAAGAGACGACATCGTGAGGGCTGCGAGTTAAGGTTCCGGGGTCGGCTTTGGAGGGCCAGCCCCGGAGGTTCGGAAGAGGTCAGGCTTCGTGGAAGGCTTTCAGCAGCGGTGCCCGCGAGGGGTGCCGGAGTCGCTGAATGGCCTTGGCCTCAATCTGGCGGATGCGCTCGCGGGTGACATCGAAATCAAGCCCGATTTCCTCCAGCGTCGCTTCCCTGTTCCCGTCAATCCCAAAGCGTTTTTGGATCACCTTTTCCTCCCGGATGGTGAGGGTGCCCAAGGTGTCCCGCAGGGTGCGCTCCAGATTGTGCCGTGTGGTGACTTCGTCCGGCTTGCGGATTTTGTCGTCCGCGATGAAGTCCCGCAGGTGCGAGTCGTCATCGTCGCCAATGGGAGTGTCGAGCGAAACCGGATCACGGGCAATCCTGAGCGCTTCCTTGACCTTGTCAAGCGGCATCTTGAGATGTTCCTCCAACTCGTCCGGCGTCGGCTCGCGCCCGTGTTCCTGAGTGGTCGTCCGCCAGATTTGGGAAAGCTTGTTGATGGTCTCGATCATGTGGACCGGAATCCGGATCGTGCGGGCCTGATCAATGATCGCCCGGGTGATGGACTGCCGGATCCACCATGTGGCGTAAGTTGAGAACTTGTAGCCCCGGCGGTACTCGAACTTCTCCACCGCCCGCATCAGGCCGAGGTTCCCCTCCTGAATGAGGTCGAGGAACTGGAGGCCGCGGTTGATGTGCTTTTTGGCAATGCTGATCACCAGCCGCAGGTTGGCCCGCGTGAGTCGGTTCTTGGCTTCGTTGACCCGGTTCTGGGAGGCCTTGAGCCGATGCACCGTGCTGTTGAATTCGTCTTCCGACACGCCGGTCCGCTCCAGGTGCAATTCCGTGCGGTGCTGATAAAGTCCGGCTTTCTCAAAATTCCGCCGGGCCGCCCTGAAAGGCGTGTTGGTCTCCCGTGCGATTTTCTTCTCGGCGTTCTTCTGCTTTCTGAGGGTGTCCGTCTTGCCCAACTTGTCAAAGAGTTTTTGGGCGGCCCCATACGTCAGGTTCAGCGCCTTCTCGAAGCGGAGTGCGCGGGACTGGGCCAACTGCACCTGACGATGCTGATCCAGCAGCAGCTTGCCCATGGACAGCAATTGCTGGGAACTGAAGCTGATGCGCTTCAACTCCTCGCAAAGCTCCGCCTGCATCTTGGTGATTTCCGACCGGACCCCAGCTTTGCGGGCGCGGAGCAGGTTCTTGTAGGCACCCTCGACTTGGGACAACCCGTCCACGAGGGTCTTCGAGGCCGTTTCCTCATCCTCGATCAGGTTGTCCTCGTGATCAATCCCGGCGATCAAGTTGCGGGCGCGGGTTTCTCCCTTCGTCAGTTCGCTCTTGAGCAAAACCAGGTAGTCCATCACCAAGGGCGATTCGGCAAAGACCTCAATCAGGGATTCGTTCCCCTGCTCGATCTCCTGCGCGACCTCCAACTCCTGCTTGCGGGTCAAGAGCTTGTAGCGGCCCATCTTGCGCAGGTACACCTGCACCGGGTCGTCATTGGGATACTCCAGCTCTCCGTGGTCAAATCCGTCTGCGCTGTCCATGCGGAATTCCGGGTCGTACTCCCCGCGATTCCCCCTGTCATCATCCATCCTCATTGAATAACCCGCACCACTGGCCCGGGAAGAACGGCCTCCCCCTCTGCCTTGTAATTCATCAAAACTCATTTCGTCACGATTACAGGAATTTGAATTCGTCAGCGTTCCGGAGAACTTTCTTGCTAATTTGCTTCAGTACCTAATATAATCTCAAGTTTACCCAAAATCGTCAACCCCCTGAGTGCAATTTTGTTTGCAACAATGTGTTTCAAGCCTGCACGAGAGCCGTTTTTGGGCCGGGTGGCGCGGCTTGCAATCTGTCAAACAGCCGTTAAAATTTAGAGTTTTCGCCAAACCCAAACGAGGAGACCTAAATATGTCGGATGTGAAGATTCAGGTGAACGCCAAGGGGCCGTTGTTGATCAAGGGAGGGGCTACCTTGGTTCACGAGGATGGAACCGAGGAGAAGAAGGACGGCACGGTTGCGCTCTGCCGTTGCGGGCTTTCCGGAAAGAAGCCGTTTTGCGATGGCGCTCACCGCAACTGCACCACGCTGTGAGTGAGGACCTGCTTCCGCCGGACTGGCTGGAGCACCTCTCCCACGCCCGGACCCTGCAACTCACCGAAGGCGGGGAGGCGGCGTGGACCTACCTTGAAGCCCAGCGCAATTCCCAACCGGACCCTGATGCGGCCCAAGCCTGGGTGGACCGCATTGCCGCTGCCCTTGAAAATCCGGACCCCGAAGCGGCCCTGAGCCGCTGGGCTTAGGGGCAAAACCCTTCCCAGCGTGGTTGCAGGCTGGTATCGCGGATGTCCAACTCCAGCTCCGTGAAAGTCGCCTCCGGGGCTTCCAGCAACAGCCAACCGAGAAAACGGGCGACCCGCTCCGGAGGCTCCAGTTCCCCATCGGTCTTGAAGGCACGGAATTTTTCCACAAGCGGAAAGGCGGTTTCATCAAAGTCCCGGATGGCCTCCTGCATGGGCGTGTCCACCACACCCGGACGCACGCTGCCGACCAAAATGCCGCGCTCCTGCAACTCGTTGCGCCAGCACTGGTAGCCCATGTGCAGTGCGGCTTTGGACATGCAGTACGCCGCCCAACCCTGAATTGCGGTGTGGGCGGCGCCCGAAGAAATGTGCAGAATCCGGGAGCCGGATGTCAGTGTGGAGAGCAGTTGCTGCGTCAGAAAGAGCGGCCCTTCCAGATTGATCGCCTGATGCTCGCGCCACGCTTCCAAACTCAATTCGCCCAACGGTCCTGCGGGTTCCAGCACGGCGGCGTTGTGGACGAGCAGGTTCAAAGGTTTCCCGGAAACGGCCTCGACAATCGCCTGGCGTCCTGCCTCCGTACCCACGTCCGCCGCAACCGCAACCACGGCATCGGGGTGGCCCGCCCGCAGCGACTCCAGCGGTTCGGCACGACGCCCCACGGCAACGACCTCAAATCCAGTTTCGATCAGGAATTCGCTCAGGGCACGGCCAATGCCGGTGCCTGCGCCTGTGATCAGTGCGGTTTTCTTCATTGGTCCTCGTAGTCAAGCGTTCCTTGCATTGCCAAAGTGCCCTGCGGATGCGCCACCCAGAGCTTGAGTTGCCGATCTTCCTCTCGTCCTCCCACCGAGAACGGCCCGGTGCAAAACACCGGACTCAGTGCCCGAAACTCAAATTGGCGAAGCTGGGCGTTGGGCTTCATACGACCCGCCAGATCCATCAGCAGGGTGGCCAGCAGAGGTCCATGCACCACCAGTCCGGGGTACCCCTCCACGTCGCGGCAGTAGTCCACATCGTAGTGAATGCGGTGCCCGTTGAAGGTCAGGGCGGAGTAGCGAAACAGCATCACGGGATTGGGCGTGATCTCGCGTTGCAAATCTGGATTCGTCGGGGCGTGCTGTGGCTCGCGGGCAGGCTTGCTGGGATCGGGTGGGCTGCGAAACACGAGTTGCTGGTCTTCCTCGAAGCAAGTGGCTCCGTTTTGCGAATAGCGATGCTGAACGGTGACGAACACAAGCGGCCCGGAGCGTCCGGATTTGTACTCGACGTTGGTGATTTCCGAACGGCGGGAAACGCCCTGTCCCACCCCCAGCGGCTGCTGGAAGCGGAGCGTGCTGCCCGCCCACATGCGGTTGAGTCCGGACAAAGGCGGCAAAAATCCTCCCAGCGCGGCATGGCCGTCCCGCCCCACCTGCGAAATCCTCGGCTTGGCGATGCCCAGCGTCCAGTGAAACCCCGGAGGCGCGTGGGTCAGCTCGGTTTCCTCGTAGTCCAGCGTGCGCTGGAAGCCCTCCACGTTGGCAGGCGAAACCCAGTCCTCCGCCGTCTCGGTGTTGCCGATCCATTTTCGGAGGTGCGCGATGTCAGGTTCTGGAGTCATTGCGTGATCATTCATGCGTAGGTATTTCCTCTGTGTCTCTGCGGTGAGTTTTCGCGGTCAGTACGAACGCGGCAGTCCCAGCACATGCTCGGCGAGGTAGCTGAGGATGAGATTGGTTGAGATCGGCGCGACTTGGTAGAGCCGCGTTTCCCGGAACTTGCGCTCGATGTCGAATTCTTCCGCAAACCCAAAGCCTCCGTGCGTCTGCACGCAGGCATCGGCGGCCTTCCACGAGGCATCGGCGGCGAGCAGTTTCGCAAGATTCGCCTCCTTGCCGCAGGGCTGTCCGGAGTCGAAGCGCTGGGCGGCTTCCCGGACCATCAACGCGGCGGCTTCGGTGTCGGCAAAGGCGCGGGCGATGGGGAACTGCACGCCCTGGTTTTGCCCGATGGGACGGTCGAACACGACGCGCTGCTGGGCGTAGCCCACGGATTTTTCGAGGAACCAGCGGGCATCGCCCACGCATTCGGCGGCAATCAGGATGCGCTCGGCGTTCATGCCGTCGAGGATGTAGCGGAAGCCCTTGCCTTCCTCGCCGATCAGGTTTTCGGTGGGCACTTCCAGATTCTCAAAGAAAACCTCGGTGGTGGCGTGATTCATCATCGTGCGGATGGGCTGGATGGTCACGCCGTTGCCCTTGGCCTCGCGCAAGTCCACCAGCAGCACGGTCAGTCCCTCGGTGCGCTTCTTCACCTCTTCCTTCGGGGTGGTTCGGGCCAGCAGCAGCATGAGGTCGGAATGCTCCACCCGCGAAGTCCAGACCTTCTGGCCGTTGACGAGGTAGCGGTCCCCATCGCGCTTGGCGAAGGTTCGCAGGCTGGTGGTGTCCGTGCCGCTCGTCGGTTCGGTCACGCCAAAGGCTTGCAGTCGCAACTCTCCGGACGCGATTGGTGGGAGCCATTTTGCTTTCTGCTCCGGAGAGCCGTGTCTCAGCAGGGTGCCCATGATGTACATTTGCGCGTGACACGCCGCCCCGTTGCATCCCGCCCGCTGGACTTCCTCCAAAATTGCGGCGGCTTCCTGAATCCCCAAGCCGCTGCCTCCGAACTCCTCCGAGATCAACACCGCCAGAAATCCCGAATCCGTGAGCGCCTGCACAAATTCTTCGGGATAGGTGCGCTCGCGGTCCAGCTTGCGCCAGTATTCCCCCGGAAACTTCGCGCACAGGCCGCGCACGGCGTCCCGGATTTCGGCAAACTGCTCGGTTCCACTAAAAGCCTGATTCAACATTCTTGATTCCCCTCTGTCCGTTTTTCCAGTACCCTACAGGGCTTGGGTTGCCCCCATCATCTCAACCACAATTTCGCCCAAACTCAACACGAACGATGCGCACCGACACCCCGACCCTCACCTACCGCAAGGATTACCAACCCCCGGATTTCTGGATCGATCAAGTCCAGCTTCACTTTCAGCTTTTTGCTGACCACACCCTCGTTGAAACCACCATCACCTTCCGCCGCAACTCGGACGCGGCCAGCCCCGATGCCGCACTGGTGCTGGACGGACGGGAGTTGGAAACGCTGGCGGTGGAGCTTGACGGAGTTGCGCTTTCGGAAGGGCAATACGAAATCACCCCGGAGTCTTTGATCATCCCGAACGTTCCGGAGGCATTCACACTAAAAACGCGAGTTCGCATCCACCCGGAAGCCAACACCTCGCTGGAGGGGCTGTACCAGTCCAGCGGCATGTTCTGCACACAGTGCGAGGCGGAGGGTTTCCGCAAGATCACTTGGTTCCTCGACCGCCCGGACGTGATGGCCCGCTACGCCGTCACGCTGGAAGCCGATCAGGCCAAGTTCCACGTGCTGCTCTCCAACGGCAACTGCGTCGCGTCCGGGGTTTTGGAAAACGGACGGCACTGGGCGAAGTGGGAAGACCCCTTCCGCAAACCGTCGTACCTGTTCGCGCTCGTTGCCGGAAACCTTGGCGTGCTGGAGGATTCGTTCACCACCGCCTCCGGGCGCACCGTCGCGTTGCGGCTTTACTCCGAGCCGGAAAACGTCAGCCGCCTGCACCACGGGATGGCCAGCCTCAAGCAGGCGATGCGCTGGGACGAGGAACGCTTCGGGCTGGAATACGACCTCGACACCTACATGATCGTCGCGGTCAACGACTTCAACTTCGGTGCGATGGAGAACAAGGGACTGAACCTCTTCAACTCCGAACTCGTGCTGGCCGATCCCGAAAGCGCGACCGACGACGACCATGCGGTCATCCAAGGTGTGATCGCGCACGAGTACTTCCACAACTGGACGGGCAACCGCGTCACCTGCCGCGACTGGTTCCAACTCAGCCTCAAGGAGGGGCTGACGGTCTTCCGCGACCAAGAATTCAGCGCCGATCTCAACTCCCGTCCGATCAAGCGCATGGACGATGTTCGCCTACTGCGGCTCGCGCAATTTCCCGAAGACGCGGGGCCGATGGCGCATCCGGTGCGTCCCGACTCCTTTGTGACGATCAACAACTTCTACACCGCGACCGTTTACGAAAAAGGCGCGGAGGTGATCCGCATGATGCACACCCTGCTCGGCGAGGCCAATTTCCGCAAGGGCATGGACCTTTACTTCGAGCGGCACGACGGACAGGCCGTCACCTGCGACGATTTTGTGGCGGCAATGGGTGGCGCCAGCGGACTGGACCTCGCGCAGTTCCGACGCTGGTACGAACAGGCCGGCACCCCGGAACTGCACGTTTCCGGAGCGCATGACGTAGAAGCACGAACCTACACGTTGACGGTGCGACAGGCCGTGTCGGACACGCCCGGACAGCTCGGTTTCGGACAAGCCACGCAAGCCGGAACGCCCGGCAATGCCCCCGACGGCAAGCCTCCCGTGCAGAAACAGCCGTACCACCTGCCCATCCGCCTGGGGCTGCTCGATGCCGAAGGAAGTCCGATTCCCTTGCGAATTTCCGGTACAGACGAGTCAGACGTTTCCGAAAAAGTGCTGGAACTGCGCGAGGAATCCGCAACCTTCGTGTTCACCGGAATCGCACAGCCGCCTGTGCCTTCGCTGTTGCGGGAGTTTTCTGCGCCCGTGCGCCTCTACTGCGATTACACGGATGCTGACCTTGCGCATCTGATGGCCCACGACCCGGACCTATTCAACCGCTGGGAAGCCGGACAGCGGCTGCTTTCGCGGGGGGTGCTTTCCCAAATTCCGGGCTGGCGTTCGGGTCAGCCCCCGGCGTTGTCCAGGGAATTGCTTGGTGCGGTGCGAACCCTGCTCACGCAGTCGCAATCCTCCGACCCCGCCCTGATTGCGCAGGTGGTTACGTTTCCGGACGAAAAGACCCTTGCCGAGGAAATGGCGGAAGTGGATGTGGAGGCGATTCACGCGGTGCGAAAATCACTGATCCGGCAGATTGCCCAAGCCCTTGAATCCGAACTGCGCGAGGCGTACCGCGCCAACCGCGTTTCAGGAGCCTACGAGTTCCGGACCGATCACGCCGGATGCCGCGCCCTGCACAATCGCGCCCTGCGCTACCTCGGTGCCCTCGAAACTCCGGAAACCAACGGCTTGGTGCATCGTCATTTTGAGTCGGCTCAAAACATGACCGACGCGATGGGGGCGCTCGGCACCTTGGCGCACCTCGACTGCCCGGAGCGGGAATCCGCGCTGGAGGCGTTTTACCAGCGTTGGCAGGATGACGCGCTGGTGATCACCAAGTGGTTTGGCTTGCAGGCCACCTCCAGCCTGCCGGACACGCTGGGGCGCGTGAAGGGACTGTTGCGGCATCCGGCGTTTGACCTCACCAATCCCAACAAGGCCCGCTCGCTGATCGGCGCGTTTGTGCGCTCCAATCCGATCCGCTTTCACGAAGCCTCCGGGGCCGGCTATGCGTTCCTCTCCGAGCAGGTGCTGGCCCTCGACCCCCTCAATCCGCAGGTGGCCTCCCGGCTGGTGGGAGCCTTCAATCGCTGGAAGAAGTATGATGCGGCACGGCAGGGAAAGATGACGGCAGAGCTGGAACGCATCCGCAACACGCCCAAGCTCTCCAAGGACGTACTGGAAGTGGTCACGAAGGCACTGGGGTGATCCGAAAGGAAGGGCCACGGATTTTCACGGATGCTTCAGGACGAAGGGAGAGGGGGAACCACGGGTTTTCACGGAAGCTCGCCGATTCCCCCACAAAACAGGGGGTGTAGGAGCGGGCCATGCCCGCGAAAAACTGGATTCCCGCCTGTGCGGGAATGACCACAGGAGGGGAGGAACGGGTCATGCCCGCGAAAATGGATTGCCTGAAAACCGGAAATCCCGTATGATTTCGCGTGAATCTCGGCCTCGATGGTGGGCTGATTTTGTTGCATGAACGCCGCTCGCAGGAACCGCCATGCTCTCCTTGGATTCGCAACTGTTTTCCGCCTTCGATCAAATCGGCTCCGTCCGCCACGGGTTGCCTGCGGACGCCTACACCCATCCCGGTTTTTTTGCGCTGGAGGCCAATCAGGTGCTTGCCCGCTCTTGGACCTTCGTGGGCTTTGCACATGACCTGGCCAACGTCGGCGATGTCCGCCCGATTCGTGTGGCTGCAACGCCCCTGTTGCTGGTGCGAGGGGCCGATCGGCAAATCCGGGCGTTTCACAACGTCTGTCGGCACCGCAACCTCAAGCTGGTGGAGCAAGCCGGAAACTGCAAAAGCACGATCACCTGCCCGTACCATCGCTGGTCCTACGACCTTGCCGGAAATTTGAAAGCCGCGCCGTACTTTGGAGGCGAGAAAACCGAGCTTCCGGAAGGCTGCAAGCTGGGGGATTTGGGGTTGCGCGAGGTGCGGTGCGGGCAGTTGCACGACTGGCTGTTTGTCAACATCAGCGGCGATGCCCCCGATTTTGAGTCCCATGTAACGCCCTTGCGAAAGCAACTGGAGGCCTTCAACTTGGACGACTTTATCCCCGTCGCCAGCCTTGAGTTCGGCGAAATCCAGAGCAACTGGAAACTGCTGATGGAGAACTTCATTGAACCGTACCATGTGCAGTTCGTCCACAAGACCACCACCAGCCAGCCGCTTTCGGACCATTACCTTGTGCAGGATGGGCACTGCCTCGGCAGCGCCGTGGACCTGACTCCGGAGCAGCAGAACCGGGCGCAGGCGGGCACGCTTTCCGTCAGTTCGCGCTACCTGACGCTGTTTCCGAACTTTGTGTTGGGCCTGTATCATCCGGACCAGCTTGGCGTGCATCTCAACCAGCCAGTTTCGGCAGACACCACCCAGCAACGGCGCGTGATCTACGTCCACAAGGACTCCGACCAAAGCAAGGAGGCGGTCGAGCAGCTCCGCACGCTCTGGGACAGTGTGCATCGGGAGGACCACGAGATGTGCGAGCGGCTTCAGGAAGGGCGGCACTCGGTGGTGGCTGAGGACGGAGGGGTGCTGTCGCCCCACTGGGAAGCCAACGTCCGCAAGTTTCAAGAACTGGTGGCGGACTCGATTCGTCCTGCCCTGCCCGCGCAATCCTAGGCGAGGGAAGCCAAATGGCCGAAACCCTCGATGCTCTGCAAGCGGACCAAGCCCTGATGGCCGGGTGGCTGTCGGAAAACCGCGTGACCCCCACCGTGGCGACCTTCCAGCCCGGACCCGGAATCCAGAAGTTGCACCTGCGCTTTGATCTGGAAAAGCTCAGGCAGGCGGTGGTGGACGCCCAGCAGTACGCGGTGGATCAGGGGGAGGGCTTTGGCTCGATTCCCATCACCAAGCGTCCGCAGGACCAAAATGCGTCCGACACCGACTTGATTGGACGCTACTACCTGCGTCCGGACGAAACTTACGAAGAGGTGGCGCGGGACGAGTTCTTGGACGAGTTCGCGTTTTCCGAACTGTTCCCGCAGTTCCGGGGAACGTACTTTGAGACGGTGCATCAGGAACTCACGCGGCGCTTTCCGATTGGCCGCATGCGGGTGCTGCTGAAGGCTCCCTTCAACTGCAACTCGTGGCACCGCGACCCGGAGCCTCGGCTGCACATTCCCATCACCACCAATCCGGGGGCGCTCTTTGTGGTCAACCACCACGTCACCCACCTGCCCGCCGACGGCTCCGTGTACTTCACCGACACTCGCGGCTACCACACCGCGCTCAACGGCGGGGATCAGTCCCGCATCCACCTCGTGGCGGCACTTCCGCAAAAAGACTGAGGAGCGGTATGGATGAAGAATGTTTTTAATTTCAGGATAAGGCAAAGACTCGTGCGGCTGGATTAGCGGGGAGTTTTGTGCAGTCTTGCCAGCAATTCTTGCGGGCTGTAGGTCGGTAAACTTGCTTTGCGAAAATCCCGAAGGTTGCGCGTGACCAACACTTCTGCCCCCGCGCTGATTCCAGCCTGACAGAGGACGGCATCTTCATAATCCTCAAAGGGAAGGTCGAGTGCCAGACTCAAGGTGGCTTGGTTCACCTCGGCAATCTGGAAAAGGGTCAAAAGATTCCTGACCGCTTTTGTTGCAGTTTCACGATCATAAGCCTTCGTGGTCAGGTAATCGATGGTCGTCACAGAATGGGCACTGAGAAACCCCTGAAGTTGCTTGCCTTCGACCCGGTTCATCAGTGAGGCGGCGGCTTGGTAGTAGGGAGGACGACGATACAGGGCATCGAGAATCACGTTGGTGTCAAACAAAACCTTCAACGGTGCTTCTCTTCCAAGTGTTTTTTGTAATCCTGTTCCTCTAGCCCGGAGC
>CAZQXS010000047.1:0-25418 GCA_964597275.1 uncultured Pseudomonadota bacterium
CCTGAAAGCACGAAAAGGTGCAGGGGGTTGTCGTAGAGGTATTCGCAACTCAGCAACAGGTTCCGGACCACGATTCCCAGCGGCGGCGGCTTGATGCCCAGTGCCATCTCGATTGCAAGAGCGGAGGTGGTGGCATGGACTCCGCCACAAACTCCACAGGCGCGGGAACTGATGAAGGCCGCATCGCGGGGGTCGCGTCCTCGCAGGATCACCTCGTAGCCCCGGAACAGGGTGGCCATCGAGTTGGTCTCCACGACCGAGCGGCTGTCCAGATCCACGGTGCTGTGGAAGGCCAAGGCTCCGGCCACACGGGTGACGGGGTCAAAGTCCTTGTCCAGCAATTGCCCGTTCTTGCGGGCGATTTCCCGCAGCTTCTCCTCGCGCTCCTCCGGAGTCCTGACCTGAAACTCATAGGGGTTGGGCACGCCGGGTTTCAAATGGGCGTTGCCGGACGCATCGAATTCAATCGGCAGGTTCTCAAAACACATAACAGGCTCCGGATGGTTACAATTTCTTGATGTTGTTCATGGATTCCACAAACTCCCCCAACAGGGCGGCCAACCCGCCATTGATCGTGTTGACGGATTCGCCGAGGGGCTTGGTGTTTGACTCGATGGCCGCCAGCCCCCCTGCAAGTGCCTGCAAGTGATCCCCGGTTCTTTTCAGGTAGTAGAAGATGCCGATGAGGTGGTAGGCCACCACCAGCACAATGGCCACGATCAGCACGATCGTGATGATGCTCAAGACTCCAATCATGACAACCTCACTTTCCTGCAAGCTCTTGGGTCAGATGCTTCAGCTTCCCCGTCGCGTTCAAAATCCCCACCGCCCGCTCAATGGTCTGATCCAGTGCGGAGACATTCTCGGTGTTTTCGGCAACCCCAACCCCGGCAGTGAGCATTTCGCTGGCGTAGCCCTCGATGGACCTTGTGTAGGACAAGGTCCGATGCAGAAGCGTCCAGGCGACCGGGACGATGACCAAGGCCACCACCGCAAGGGTGAGTGTCCAGACAACCAGTGCAATCGTGCTCATGTCAGCCTCCTTTGAGACGTTCCAGATTGTTCAGCGCCGAGGGCAGCCCGTCCTCCAGCTTGGTGAGGTTCTCGTTCAGTCCCCCGACCAAGCCTCCCAAGTGAAAGGTCTGCTTCTCAATCGCCCGGAGTCCGAGCCGGAGCTTGGCCAGAAAGCTGACCGAATCCCCGCCAATGGCGAGCAGTTGGGCATTGATCTGAATCAGCGCCCATGCGACCGTGGCCAGAAAAATCAGCGCGGCCACACAACTGAGAATCACAAGTAGCGTCATGCGTCCTTTTTGGAAGCGGAGTTGGCAAGTTTCTCGGTGTGCCCGATGATGTTCACCGCATGTCCGAGGATTTTCTCCACCCCCTCGTTCGTGCGTTGCAGCAACGGAATGTGAATGGTGTTGTTGGCCACGCGCTGCCCCGTGTCCCAAATGATGGAGACGGCTCCATGGATGGTCTTGGCATTGTTGATGATCAGCACCAAGAGCAGGGCGGCAATCAGGGTGACGACCAGCGCCAATCCCAGCGAGGTCCACCAGAGTGTGACGTCAAGTTCGCTAATCATGAGGCCTTTTCGGTTTGGGCGTTGTCCGGAGCGACTTTCTGCGCAAGCAACTGATCCAGTTCCTCAAATCCGGCGGCGATGCTGGTGGCCGTGGTGTTGGTGCGGTTGATCATCCAGATCGGCTTGGTGTTCTGCTCGATCTGCTCAACGGCTCCGAGCGCGACCCCGGCAAGCTTGATGATGCGGTTGGTCTGGTAGATGATTCCCAGCAGCAACACCACCACGATGACCACCACGGCGGCGGCGGCGGCAAAGCCAATGATCCAGTAGATTCCCATCAGGCCTCCTCGGTTTGTGGTGCCTTGGCCGCCGGACCCCGCTTCAGGTAGGAGTGTCCGCTGGCCTGTAGCTTTTTCTGCAACGCCGACCCCGGCGCAAACCGAGTGCCCTGCTGCTGCATTTTGCTGTAGAAGTATCCGGAGAGCTTCTCCACGATCCCATGCCGCTGATGCCCCCAACCGCTGGGCACGGAGGCGTCCTGCCTCCAGCGGGCGGTTTGGTTGTTCTTGCCCTGCGTGAGCTTGCGCAGGGGGCGGATGAAGCTGCCCACCGTCTTGCTGGCAAATCCGGACACGATGGTTCCGGGCGGTGCCTTGTAGAACGGCGCAAAGGCGTCCGGGAACCCCGGCATGGTGCAGCCGATGCAGATGCCTCCGGTGTTCATGCAGCCGCCGTTGTGGCCGATCGCCCCACGGGAAACCATGTTGCACTGCACCACCGGCCCCCAGCAGCCCAACTCTACGAGGCATTCCTTGTCCCCGTACTTTTCGGCAAACACGCCTTCCTCGTAATTTCCGGCGCGGACACAGCCCCGATGCACGGTGTCCTTGAACAGCCAGGCCGGACGCCCCAACCCGTCAAATTCCGGGAGCGGGCCGACTCCGGCAAGGAACATGAGGACCGCCGCGATGGTTTCGGTGAGATTGTCCCCCACCGGCGCACAGCCGGGAATGTTAACCGGGGGCAGCCCCAAGGCGCTCAGGTAATCCTTGCCTAGGAAATCCATCACCGACATGGAGTTCGTGACGTTGCCCGCCGCCGCAGGAATTCCTCCCCAAGTCGCGCAGGTGCCCACCGCGATCACTGCCGCTGCGCCCTCGGCCAGTTCGGAAAGCCAGCGGGCGGTGGGGATGGGCTTGTTGATCCCGTCGTCTCCATGCTCCATGCCCATGGCCGACCAGTAGCCCCCGAATTGCTCGGCAATCGACTCATCGGCCACCGAGCCTTCGTACAAGACCACGTAGGGAGCGCCGAGCTTGCCGTCCCGCGCCTGACGGTACGCGCTGATAAATTCCTCTCCTGCCGTCACCGCCAGCACCGGGTGGTGCAGGACGATCTTGGGCAGTCCGGGAATGGTGGCGGTGAGCAACTGCTCCACCGTCGGGTTCTGTGCCCCAACGGCGGCAATGCTGCAACCGTCGCAGCTCATGCCCGCGAGCCAAAAGGCGTGAACCTCCTGTATCGGGTTCTCATCCAGCGTGAACCGCTGAAGCCTTGTACTGGATTGGGTGTTTTCAGTCATCGATGTCTCCGCAGAAATGATGAAGTGCGAGTGCGCATTTCGAGGGGAGGCTGATCGGGAGGAGAAATAGTCCCATGAGACTTTTGTAGGGTGAATCATACTACTGTTCGTGAAATGCACAATTTATTTATGCGCGGGCTTTTCGGGGTCATGTGTGCTGGTTTTCATTCAAAGTCAGCCGGAGTACAAGTGCTTGGCCGCAGCAATCAGGGCTTGTCCCAGGGCGATGCCTCCGTCGTTGGCCGGAGTTTCTGCATGGGTGAGCACCCGGTAGCCCTCGGCTTGCAGGCGCGTCCACACCTGATCGAGCAGCAAGGTGTTTTGGAACACGCCGCCGCTGAGGACAATGGTGTCGGTCAGAGGGGTTTTACCCTCCGGACGGCTCAAACGCAAAACCATTCGCACAATCGCCTGAGCCAACCCCCGGTGGAAACGCCCGGCCATCACTTCACAAGGTGTGCTTGCCGCAAGATCCGCGAAAAGCTTCTCCCAGAGAGGTCGGGATTCCAGCAAGAGCAGGTCGGAGCCCGCAGACTCGGTGAGGTCGAACGGATAAGCCTCGTGGTCCGCCTCGTCCTCCTGAGCCAGTGCCTCCAGTTGCATCGCCGCTTGCCCTTCAAAACTCATGGACTCCCGACAAACGCCAACTGCTGCCGCCACGGCATCAAACAGTCGCCCGCACGAACTGGCAAGGGGGCTGCGTCCGGGTTCCATCAAAGCCGTGAACGCCTGCAAGGGTTTGCCTTCCAAGAAACCGATCAGGTCGAGTCCGGGAAAATCCCGTTGAAAACGCACCCACCCCATTCCGGACAGCACCTGCGCGAGTAAGTTGCGCCACGGTTCCCGCATGGCCTGATTCCCGCCGAGCAAGGGAATGGGCTTGAATGCCCCAAGGCGCTGAAAACCGCGATAGTCGGCTAGGAGGAACTCCCCGCCCCACACGGTTTCGTCCGTGCCCATTCCGGTGCCATCAAGCGCGACCCCCAGCACAGGCGGCGAGTCCAAGGGAACTTGGTGTTCTCCAAGGCATGACGCGATGTGCGCATGGTGGTGCTGCACCTGAACCAAGGGGAGTTGCGCGGTTGCTGCACGGGCTTCGCCGTAGCGTGTTGAGCGATAGTCCGGATGCAGGTCAACGGCGATCACTTCTGGGCAACTCTGATAAAACCGCTCAAACCGCTCTAGGCTGTTTCTGAAATCGTCTTCGGCCCGTCCGTCCCTGAGATCACCAATGTGCGGCGAGAGCAGGGCCACTCCATCCTGAAGCAAGCAGAAGGTGTTTTTCAACTCGGCTCCACACGCCAGCACCCCCGGAGCCTGCTCGAATCCTTGGGGCAGGGGCAACGGTTCTGGAGCAAAACCCCGCGCTCGCCGGAGGATTTGCCGCCCGACCCCGGTTTTGCGCAGCAAGGAGTCGTCCGAGCGATTGACGATTTCCCGGTCGTGCCACAGCATCCAGTCGGCGATGCCGCTGAGCCGCTCACGAACCTCCTGTTCGCGGAGGCACTGTGGTTCGTCCGAGCGGTTCCCGGAGGTCATCACCAGCGGCACCGTGAGCTGTGCGAGCAGGAGGTGGTGCAACGGGGTGTAGGGCAGCATGAAACCGAGGGTCGCCTGTCCCGGAGCCACGGCGGCAGGAAGCGGGCAGTCCTTGTGTTGCTTGAGCAAAACAATCGGGGCGGCAGGAGACTCCAGCCAGTCCTGTTCCTCCGGAGAGATTTCACAGAAGCGATGGATCATCTCCACGCTTTTCGCCAGCAGCGCGAACGGTTTTTCCTGCCGATGCTTCCTTTCGCGCAGGCGACGCACCACTTCCGGCTGAGTTGCATCACACGCCAAGTGAAAGCCGCCGATGCCCTTGATGGCGACAATCTCGCCCTGTTTCAGCAAAACCGCCGTGGCTTCCACATCGTCCAGTCCACTTGGGGGTTCCGGGTCAAGCGAATGGCCGGCAAGCCGCTCCAGCCGGACTTGTGGGCCGCACGCAGGGCAGGCAACGGGTTGGGCGTGAAAGCGGCGGTCCTCCGGATTTTCATACTCCGCCAAGCACTCCGCGCACAGGGCGAATCCTGACATGCTGGTTCGCGCACGATCATAGGGGGCTTCCCGGAGAATCGAATAGCGGGGGCCGCACTGCGTGCAGTTGGTGAGCGGATAGCGGAAGCGTCGCTCGCGGGGTTCGCGTACCTCCGCCAAGCACTCCGGGCAGGTCGCCAAGTCAGGAACCACGTTGCTGAGCCGTCCCTCCTGACGGCTGGCTTCAATCACAAAACCCTCCGGTCTTTTGCCGGAAAGCGGTTCTGTGGTGATCGCATCCACTCGTGCCGCAGGAGGAAGGGTGGAGGCCAGCGTCTGGACAAACGCCTCATGCGCTGTGGCTTGAGCCCAAAGCTCCACCACGGCCCCGGACACGTCATTGAAAACCCGCCCCTGCAAACGAAGCCCCCGCGCCACCCGGAACACCGCAGGACGGAAGCCCACGCCCTGCACCTTGCCGGAGTAGCGATAGCGTTTGCCGATGAGCAAATTCTGCACGAGGCGGTGCGCCTTTCTCAGGAATGGATTGCTGCTCGAATGTCCCTTCAACCCTGCATCAGGTTGAGTCGGTGCATCCTACCTGCTTCAGGAGGCCATGCCAAGCGGGGGTGAATCCCTGCGCGAAAATGGAGGGGATCAAGAACTTTCTGATTGACAGTCACCCTCTTTCTCCCCCATAATTTTGCGCTGATTGAATTGGATGTATGCCTGATCAAGAAACAATGATGTCCTGCTTTTTTGAAGTGCGATCATGTGCCTAGGCATTCCCGGTTGCATCGAGCGAATTGATGACGAGGCCACCTTCATGGCCACGGTCAACGTCAATGGAGTCCGCCGAGGAATCAACGTGGCCTGCGTGACCGACCCGGCAGAGGGGCCACAGACGCTGATCGGCAAGTGGGTGCTGGTGCATGTGGGGTTTGCCATGAGCATCATTGACGAAGCTGAGGCCGCGAAAACCCTCGACTTGTTGCGAGAACTCGGAGAGGCCGACTTGGAACTTGAACGGATGTCCCTGTCCTCGTGACCTGAACTCCCGCAATGCTTCCAACCCCCAGCTTTTGTCTTTCCATGACCACAGGAAGGCAGGGTTCCGCAGAACCCCACGGTAATTTCAAACTCCGTTGACAATGATGAGCGAACGCGAATCCACCGGACATTGGGTGTTGGACCACCGACCGATGCGCCAAGCAGAAATGATTCTGCCGGAGAAATTGAATCAGACCCTCCGGCGGTTCAGTTCGGGGCAGTCTCCGAAGAAACTGCTGATTGTCGGCGGGGCCGGAACGGGAAAAACCCTGCTGGCCGAGCAGCTTTCCGGGCAAAAGCACGACCTCGTGGCACTTCAGGAGGTGGAGTCGCTTGAGCAGGTGCAGGCCACCTTGGCCTCCGATCCGTCGCAAGCTCGCATTCTCAAGCGCCTCGACCTCAGCCCGCTCGATCCTGCTGAACTGGCCCGTTTGCTTTACGACGTTCCTCAGCACGTTTTTGTCACGTCACGGGAGGGAACTTCCCTTGAACCGTTTCTGACTCAGGGCTTTGAGCTGGTGCCGATGGAGCCCCTGCTGCCCGCAGACGAACCGAGCTTCTTGGCCACCAAGGAGCATATTGTCAACCTCTTGGAGAAGGAGAAAATCGCCTACATCCCCAACGACCGGGAGTTCATGCTGAACACCCGCGAACTTTTTGACAAATTGTGGCCCAATCTGCGTCAGATTGTCCGGCAGACGCAAATGCGCTGTAAGACCGGGAACTGGGTGTCCACTCCAGTTTGACCGCTGAACTGAGAGGCAGGTCTGCCTCATCAAACAAGATACTCAATCCTCTCAAGGAGACATCGTTATGAAATGGTTAGGAGTTTTGTTGCTGGCCCTCACGCCCTTCACGGGGTTTGCCCAAAAGACTCTGGTGGTCGCCACGGCGGCGGATCCGGGGCACCTCAACCCAGGCATCACCACGGGGTACAACGTTCATGTTTTCGCTGATTCGATCTACAGCGGATTGGTGATGCTCAACAAGTCCTTGCAGCCGGAGCCGGACCTTGCCGAGTCCTGGACGGTTTCGGACAACGCCAAAACCTTCACCTTCAACCTGCGCAAAAACGCGAAGTGGCATGACGGTCACCCCGTGACTTCGGAAGACGTGAAGTACACGTTCGAGAACGTGCTGTTCAAGTACCACTCGCGCACCAAGTCCGGGCTGGGCAACAAGGTGGAGGCCATCCTCACGCCAAGCCCCAGCGTGGTGGTGTTCAAGCTCAAGAACTCCTACGGCCCGATGATCACCCGGCTGAACGTGACCGAAGCGCCGATCCTGCCCAAGCACATCTTCAGCAGCGGGAACCCGAACGACCACGCGGCCAACTTGAATCCGGTGGGTTCCGGACCCTTCCGCTTTGTGGAGTACAAAAAGGGAGAGCGGGTCGTGCTGGCCAAGAACGACGATTATTACCTGAAGGGGCTGCCCCAGTTTAAGAAGGTGGTCATGCAGATCATTCCGGACAGCATCACCCAACTGCTAGCGCTGCAACGCGGGGAAGTGGACTACATTGACCGTGTGCCCGGTGCGGAACTGAAACGCCTGCAAAACGACTCCAACGTGACGCTCGCCAAGAACACCGCCGGGCCGGGAGGCGGCAACTGCATTGTCACCGTCACCTTCAATCTGGACCGGAACACCACCGCCAACCTTGCTGTCCGCAAGGCGCTTGCTCATGCCGTGGACCGCGACCGTATGGTCCGGCAGGTGCGCTTTGGGCTGGGACGCGCCGCTGGTGCCCCGATCAACCGGGGGATCAGTTGGGCACACGCCGAGGGAGCCTTGGCGCAGTACGACTTCAATCCCGCAAAAGCGGAGTCCCTGCTTGAAGGCGCGGGCTTCAAGAAGGGGAGCGACGGCAACCGCCTGACCTTGGACATTGTTCACTTTCCGAGGTTCAGCAAGTACATTGAGGTCATGAAGCAAGACCTTGCGGCGGTCGGAGTCAATTTGGTCAGCCGCCCGCTCGACCGCTCGGCGGCGGTCAGCACCATCTTTGGCAAGCGGGATTTCGACCTGAACCTGATTTCCTACTGCAATGGCGCCGATCCGGATATTGGAGTGAAGCGGATGTACGTTTCCAACAACATCGGCAACATCCCCTTCTCCAATGGCGCGGCCTACCGGAACGCCGAGGTGGACACCCTCTTCAACGAGGCCGGGCAAACCTCGGACAATGCGGTGCGAGCCGACAAGTACAAGCAGATCCAGAAAATCCTTGCGCGGGATCTGCCGTACTGGTGGCTGGTCGAGGGCCAGTTCCTGACCGCCCACACCAGCAAGCTCTCCGGGTTCCGCACCTGGTCCGGGAACTTCGCAGTCAAGGCTCACTGAGCCGCAGTGCCGCCTCAACGACCGGGTTGGGGCGGCAGGACGGCATGACCAAAAGCGTGGCTTGGGACAATACCTGCTTTTAAGACTTGCCCAAATCCCGATCACCTTGGGCATCATCTTAGGGGTATCGTTCTTTTTGATCCATGCCGCCCCCGGAGACCCGGTCGCCGCACTGGCGGGTGATTACGTCACCAGAGAGTATCGTGACCTCATCATCCGCCACTACGGGCTGGACCAGCCACTGCTGGTTCAGGCGTTCAAGTATTTCGCCAACATCACCACGGGCGACTTTGGAGCCTCCTACTACTTCAAGGCTCCCGTTTTCACCGTCATCAGCAGCCGCATCCTTCCCACGCTGTTGCTGATCCTGCCCGCCGTCCTGCTCTCCACCGGAATCGGCATTGGCTTGGGCTACCTGACGGCACGACACAAAGGTGCACTCGTCCGCATCGGAATCCCCCTTACAGCAACGGTGGTTTACGCCCTGCCGACCTTCTGGCTGGGGTACCTGCTGATCCTGTGCTTTTCCATCAAGCTCAACCTGCTGCCCATTCAGGGCATGTCCAACCCCCGCTATTCTCCGGAAGGCTGGGCGTACCTGCTGGACGTGCTGAAGCATCTGGCCCTGCCGCTTTTGACGATGGTGCTGACCCAACTCGCGCAGGTGATCCTGCTGATCCGGACCCGGTTGCTGGAAGAGATGCGGTTCCCTTACTTCAAAACCGCACTGGCCAAGGGCTTGAAGCAGGACAAGGCGATCCTGCACCACGCCCTGCCTAATGCGCTCATGCCCGTGGTGACGGTGCTGGGCACACGCTTTGGCTTTCTCATCACGGGGTCGATCCTGACCGAGACGGTTTTTGCGTGGCCCGGATTGGGGCGTTTGATGATCATGGCGATTCAAGTGCGCGATTATCCCTTGGTGCTGGGGATTCTCTTCATGCTGAGCATCATTGTCATGCTCCTCAACCTGCTGACGGACTTGGTGTACACCCTGCTCGATCCGCGCATTCACTTTGGGCGTTATGGGGAGTAGCAAATGGCTGTGGCGAGGATTCGGGATGGTGCTGCTGTTCCCGGCGCTCACTTCGCTGTTGCTGGCGTGGTGGCTGGCTCCGGTGAGCTTTTTCACCGAATCGCAGGAAGCGTTTCAGTCCCCAAGCCTGCAATTTCTCATGGGCACCGATGACTTGGGGCGGAATCTCTTCTCCGGAGTGGTGCAGGGGCTGCGCACGTCCCTCTTGGTTGGCTTTGGGGTCACCTCAATCGCCTATTCCATTGGGATTGTGCTGGGAATCACCTCCGGACTACTCGGAGGGGGGCTGGATCACCTGTTGCTGAAGGTCTCGGAAATCGTCATGGTGCTGCCCCGCTTTTTGCTCGTCATCCTCGCGGCGGCGTTTTTGGGTCAGGGCATTGGGATTCTGGTTGTCACTCTCGGTCTGTTCTCCTGGACGAGCATCTACCGCATCATCCGCTCGGAAATCCTGAGCCTGCGGACCCGCGAGTACATCGTTGCGGCAAGGGCATTGGGTTCGGGAGCAGGCCGGATTGGACTCCGGCACCTGTTCCCCGCCATTCTGCCAACCGTCGCAGCGGTCATGCCGCTTTCCATGTGCCACGCGATCATGGCGGAGGCCGGGGTGAGCTTCCTGGGGCTGGGCGATCCGGAAACCGTCAGCATTGGCTACCTGATTTCCAACTCCAACCAGTTTCTCTTTTCAGGCTGGTGGCTGTTCACCTTTCCCGGACTGTTTCTCACCCTGACCGTGGCCGGGTTCACGCTGGTCACGTTTGGAGAGCATGATCAGGTGAGCAACATGTGAGGACGCGAAGGAGGTTTTTTCTGATTCTGAATGGGCTGAGGCTGGAGGGCTGGTGGACGGCCCGCCGCTGGGACGGGCCGCTGGGAAAGAGGAAGGGTCAGGCGGCGCGTGCCCGCTCCGATTTGCGGATCACCTGGGTTCTCATGGCGTCCACGCTTTTGGAAATCGCTTTGTAGAGGTTCTCATGCTCGGCACTGCTGGAGAGCCGCTTCTGGTTGTAGGTGCAGTTGATATGGACTTGGTGGTGTCCATTGACCTTGCTCATACTCACATGGAAGGGAAAGCGGTCCTCTGTGATTTGGACCAGTTCCCGGAAAAGCTCGTGAACGTGGGTCGTCACCGCTTCTGAGTTGCGGACGTTCTTGAATTCCAGATGGATCGACATGGGCATTCTCCATGAGCGAGGGTTTGAGGATATTGGGGGCAGGCGCCCCCAGCGGGACAAGCTTCGGAAAAGCTTGCAAAGACAAACCGCCTCTACTGATTTTCGGTGGAATCAGTGGGCAGGGGCATCGTCTCTGGCGTCAGAGACTCTTCGTAGGTAGGGTCCGGATCACGGGGCACCAGCAGGAAATAGCCGGGCAGGAAGACGACAAGATAGGAGAGGAGCCCGATCACGACGAGGATTACGATGCGCATAGACAAGCCTCGATGGGGTGTTGGAAAGCCCGGATCGCAGTTGCTCGATCCGGATGTTAATTTCACCCTAGCAAATGAGGGCCAACCGCGTCAAGTCGGCAATTGCAGTTTTTTTCAGAAAGCCTACGGATTCTGCCACGGCATGATGGGCACGGTGGAAATCGAGTTCTTGGGACTGCCGTCCACCAGCTTGTCGCTGTAAACCAAATACACCAGCACGTTGCGCTTTTGGTCGAGGAAGCGCACCACCTGCATGGACTTGAACACGAGCGAGGTGCGCTTGGTGAAGACCTCCTCCCTGTTCTCGAACTCGCGCTTGAAGCGGATGGGGCCGATCTGTCGGCAGGCGATGGAGGCGTCGGACGTGTCTTCCGCCAGGCCCAAGGCGCCGGTGATGCCGCCCTTCTTGGCCCGGCTGAGGTGGCAGGCGACGCCCTCCACGACTGGATCGTCAAACGCCTCGATGACGATCTTGTGGTCCGGGCCGATCAGTTTGAACGCCGTGTCCACGCTGCCGATTTCTTCGGCACCGACGCTCAGGGGCAGGAACAGGGACAGCAGCAGGAATCGAAAGGGTACTCGCATTGTGGTTTTGGTGAGGTGAGTTTTCTTCAAGAGAGCGCATCTTTCCCGGAATCGCAATTCGAGAATCCCGGCAGGGCTACCCCAAGAGTTGGTTCATGGAGAGCATCGGCAGCAACACCGCCAGTGCGATGAAGCCCACCACGCCTCCCATCAGCAGGATCAGGGCGGGTTGCAGCAGGGCGGTGAGTCCTTCCAGCAGTCCCCCGATTTCCTCCTGCATCCGATCCGAAACACGCTCCAGCAACTCATCCAGCCGCGCCGCTTCCTCGCCGATGGCGACGACATGGCGGACGTACTCCGGAAACAGCTCGATCTTCGCCATTGCCGCCGAAAGCGGTGCCCCCTTGTTGTTGACATCAGTGATGAGCTGATCCAGCCGGGTGATGAAGTTGCGGTTCACGACCACATGCTTGGAAATCTCCAGTGCGGTCTTGAGGTCCACCCCGCTTTTCAGCAGCAGCCCCAGCGTTTGGCAAAAACGGGCGACCAGAATCTTGATGCGCAGTTGGCTCAGCCCCGGAAACGTCAGCTCCAGCCGATCCTTCCAGCGTTGCCCGGCAGGGCTTCTCCAGAAGGCGGAAACCCCAGCCGCGAGCAGTCCGAAGCCCAGCAGCAGTGCCCACCAGCGTTCGGTGACGGTTTCGCTCAGTCCCAGCAGTATCCGGGTGGGCAGTGGCAGGGCCGCCTCTTGGGCCTCGAAGATTTGCGCGATTTTGGGAACCACCGCCGTCACCATGAACGCAACCACCGCGACTCCGAAAACCGTCATGAAGGCCGGATAGATCATCGCGGCGCGCAATCGCCCCCGCAGTTGCTCCTGCTGCTCAAAGTACTCCGCCAACCGCCGCATGATCACGCCCAGCGTCCCGCCGTTCTCTCCGGAGCGCACCATGCTCACGTACATCGCCGGGAACGCCTCCGGGTGTTGCGACATCGCATTCGCGAGCGATTCGCCCTCGACCACCCGACCCCGGACATCCGAGAGGATGCTCTGGAACCGGGGATCCTGCGTCTGCGGGATGATGAGTTGAAACGCCTTGTCGTAGGGAATCGTCGCGTCCAGCAGCACCTCGATCTGCCGCGTGAACAGCGTCAGCGAACGCTGATGGTTGCTGCGGCGGAACAGCTTGGGGAGCTTGAGCGCCGTTTTCCCGGTGCCCCCGGACTTACGGCGCGAGAAGGCAAAACGGCTCGTCCGGATTTCCGTGGGGAACCACTGCTTCTCGCGCAGGAATTGCCGAACCTCGGTTTCCGAGGTGGCGTCCTGGCTGCCCTTGTGCAGCGTGCCGCCGGGATCGAGGGCTTGGTAGTGAAAGATGGGCATGGGTTGGTTCGTGCAAGCGCCTGCCCATTATCGTGGGTTGTGCGACGGATCGCAATGCCTGCCTGCGTCGCGGCACTTGACATCTTTCCAATTACTCATCAGGCATCAGCGGTGCGGAGTCGGCGGTTTTCCAGAAGGGAGTTCCCGGAGTAGAGGAACAGCGCGGCCCAGATGCAGCCGAAGGTGATCAGGTGGGTCGTGGTGAACGGCTCGCGGTAGAGGTGGATCGCCAGCACAAGCTGGATGCTGGGCGCGAGGTACTGGAAGAGGCCGACGGTGGCGAGCCGCAAACGCTTGGCCGCATTGGCGAACCAGAGCAGGGGCAGCGCAGTGACGATCCCGGAGCCGAGGTAGAGCAGGTCGAGCTGCCAACCTTCGCCAAAATGGCTGGTGCCCTCCCAAGTCCAGTAGCCGATGGCCAGCAGGGCCACGGGGGTGAGCAGCAGGGTTTCCACCGTGAGACCCACCAGCGGGGCCACCGGAGCGATTTTCCGGAGCAGCCCGTAAAACCCGAAGCTGAAGGCGAGTCCCAGCGCAATCCACGGCAAGGTTCCGAAATCCCAGACGAGATTCGCCACGCCTGCACAAGCGAGTGCGATGGCCAGCGTCTGCCAGCGGTTGAGCCGCTCCTTGAGAAAGAAGAAGCCGAACATCACGCTCACCAGCGGATTGATGTAGAAGCCGATGCTGGTTTCAATGACCTGATCGGAGAGGACGCTGTAAACGTAAAGGCTCCAGGTGCAGGTGAGCAGGGTTGCGGTGGCGAGCAGGACAAGGAGTTGCTTGGAGAGGCGCAGCGCCTCCCGGAGTTCCTGAAAGCGTCGCTGCACCGCTAGAATCCCCAGCACGAAGGCCAAGGACCAGACCATGCGGTGGGCCAGAATCTCCGTGACGGGCAGGGTGCCGAAGAGTTTCCAGTAGATCGGAACGAAGCCCCAGGAGCCGTAGCAAATCGTGGCGTAGAGCAGTCCGGTGGTGGTTTCGGAGCGGGGCATGTGAAGCGGAAAAATCCTTGATTGCGGGAAGGGATTGAATCTCAAAGCCGAATCTTGTATAACGTCAGAGTTCCGATTGCTTGTCAATCCAATCTAAATTTTCGGAGTTACTTCAATGCATGAAATGAACGTTTTGGTCACGGTTTTCGTTTTGGCCGCTCTCTACATCGCGCTGTTCTACGTCGCCGAGAAGGTGTTCATGCAGGACAAGGCGTGAAGCCTCGCCTGTACGGCGTTCTTGTTTTCTGCGTTGGCATCCTCCTACTCGCAGGGTGCCGCACCGCCTCCCTCCCTGAATCCCCAAACCCACCTTCCGCCTCCGGGCACCTTCTGGCTTCCGGACGTATCCTGCTCGCCGCCAGTGGCGAAAAGCACACGGGCGAATTGTCGCTCGAACTGAGTCAGGACCAGTACCTCCGCCTGAAAATTTTTGCGCCGCTGGTCGGATCGTTGCTTTACGAACTGCGCAGTGACCCGCAACGCTTTTTGGTGCTGAACCATCAGGACGCTCGCTACTGGCTGGACGAGAACACCCCGGAAGTCCGGCAGGAGTGGCTGGGCATGGACCTGTCCCTCGAAGAGTTGGGCTGGATCGTGCGTGGGCGTGTTCCAGAGCCGCCGACTTCAGGCTGGACAACCCTCGCTTCGGAGCCGGGCACCCAAACCCTGCAACGCGGCTCCACGGTTTTGCGCATCACGCAGGATGCCTCCGGAGGGCTGCAAACTCTGGAAAAATCAGTGGACGGTCTTGAGGCCTACACGGTGCGCATTTCCAGCTACCACACCTTTTCCGGACTACGCTTTCCCCGCAAAATCTCCATCGCGGAAGCCGCAGGCACCAGTCGCCTCGTGCTGGCCTTCACCGAAATCGAATTCCCCAACGCCCCAGATTCCGCGCTGGATTTCACCGTTCCAGCAGGCATGACTGCGTATCCGCCGGATGCTTGATCATGTTCGTTTTCATTGTCTTTTGAGTTTGCAACGAAAGCCTGAGCGGGTTAATTTGACTCTGGCTAGAGTTGGCCAGAAGGAAGATTGATTGCAGAAGAGGTTGTATGCAAACGGTGAATATCTTGGAAGCGAAGAACTCGCTGTCCAAATTGGTGCGGACGGTGGAATCCGGGAAGGTGCCGGAAGTTGTGCTGGCTCGCAACGGTCACCCGGTGGTGCGGATCGTGCCGCTGGACTCCAAGCCGCAAGGTTCGTTGATTGGAGCCTTGCGGAGACGTTGCGATGGTCTGGAGGATTTCAATGCGGCGGATGCAGAAATTGAAGCAATGTTTCTGGGCGAAGCCGAATGAAGCTGTTGCTGGACACGCACATTCTACTTTGGGCGCTTCAGGATTCTCCGCAACTTACTGCATCGACTCGGGAACTGCTTGAGGCTCCAGCCAACGAGTTGTACGTCAGCACCGCTTCGCTTTGGGAAATCGCCATCAAGCACACGCGCCGCCCCAAGGATTTGCCGCTTTCTGCGGAAGAAGTTCACGAAGCTTTGGCAACAACACGAGCGCAGTTGCTGAACATCACGCCCCAGCACCTCCTCAAGCTGGCCCAACTGCCCACGCATCACAACGACCCCTTTGACCGGATTTTGGTCGCGCAGGCGTTGTCGGAGCCGTTGCGGCTACTCACACACGATGCGGTGGTGGCGCAGTACAGCGACGCGATCATCCGGGTGTGAGTTCCCCCCACTTCCCCTCGGCAAACCGCATTCGTGCAAGCTGGCCGTCCGGAGACAGCCTGAGTACGGTGCGTTGCGCCAGCCAGTCCGGCACGATCCGCAGGCTGGCGTCACTGCCGGAAATGCGGATTTCGCGGTCGAGGTGAAAGTGTCCGATGAAGCAGCCCTCGGTTCCGGGCAAGACCTGCTCGGCGAAGTGCTGGGCCTCGTCTTCGGGAAAGTGGATCTTGAATTCACGGTTGGTGTAATTGAGGCGGGCTTCCACGCGATCCGCGATTTTGCGGGCAAGGGGTCCGGGGAGGCTTCGGAAGAAGCCCGTGAACGGACGGCTCCGGCAAATCGCCCGCCAGCGCAGGTACTGCCGATCCTGCGTGTTGAGCGTGTCGCCGTGAAAGCAACGGTAGGTCCGTGAACCCCAGCACAGCCGGAGTTCGTCATGCGCGATGTGGGTGAAGGGCAGGGTGTCGCGTTCTGGGCTGGGCGTGTTTGGGGGCACCAGTACTTCTCGGTTTCCCACCACAAAGGCCACCGCCGCCGTGCGTTCCCGCAGCCGGGCGAATCCCGCCATCACCTGCCCGTGCATCTTCACCCAAAACTTCGGATGCGCCAGCCAGACCTTGAAGAGATCCCCCAGACAAATCAAGGCATGGGCATCCGGAAGCGCATCCAGCATAGCCACGAACTCCGGCCACGGCGCTTCCTGCGTGTCGAGGTGCGAGTCCGCGACAAAATAGAGGAAACCCTCTGGGCTGGGCAGATGGAGTTCAACAGGTGGAGTCGCAGGTGTCATGGGATTAGCACACCAGAGGCGTCCGGAGAAGTCAAACCCCACGGATTTTCACTGGAGTCTTGACTGGGAACTGCTAGGCTGTGAGCGTATGGGTAATCTCTGGAAAAACGCATGAAAACAGCCTCGCTGGCCCTGATTGGTGGCGGCAACATGGGTGGCGCGATCCTACGGGCCGTGGCTTTGCAGGGCGTGGTGTCGGCGGAGCGCTTGCTGCTTGTCGAACCGGACTCCGAAAAAGCCGCAACCCTTTCCGAAGTCACCGGATGCGAGGTGCAGTCCAAAATGGACGGGCGCGTTTCCGAGTACGAACTGCTGCTGCTGGCGACCAAGCCGCAGGGAGCGCCGTTGGTGATGTCGGAACTGCGGCCTCTCCTGAGTCCGGAGCAGACCGTGGTTTCGGTGATGGCTGGAATCAGTCTGGCGACCTTGCGGGAAGGCTTGGGGCACGAGCGGCTCATCCGCACCATGCCCAACACGCCCGCGCAACTTGGCGAGGGCATGACCGCCGTTTATGCCGATCCCTCGGTTCCGGAGGCCAGCCGCCAGCAGGTGCAGGCGGTCTTCAACGCCTGTGGCGCTTGCCTGGAGGTGGAGCGCGAGGACGCGATTGACGCGGCAACGGCGGTGTCCGGAAGCGGCCCGGCGTATGTCTTTTACCTTGCCGAACAGATGATGGCGGCGGCGCAGGGCTTGGGCTTTTCCGAAGCGGCGGCGCAAACGCTGGTGCAGAAAACACTGCGGGGCGCAACCCTGCTCTGGGAGCAGAAAGGCGTTTCGGCAGAAACCCTGCGGCGGCAAGTGACCTCGCCCGGAGGCACCACCGAGGCGGCGGTGACGCATTTCGAGTCCCAAGCCGTGGGAACGCACCTGCAAGAAGGGCTGCGGCAAGCTTATCAGCGAGCCAAAGAACTGGCTCGGTAACCTCAACCCAAACGAGATTTTCCGGACATGGCGTGCGTGGTGGTGGTCGGCTCACAGTGGGGCGACGAGGGCAAGGGCAAGATTGTGGATTTGCTGACGGAACACGCGGATGCCGTGGTGCGCTACCAAGGCGGGGCGAACGCCGGGCACACGGTGATGTTCGAGGACCGCACCTTCATCCTCCACCTCATCCCCTCTGGAATCCTACGGGGCAAGCCCTCGATCCTCGGCAACGGCGTGGTGGTGGACATCGCGGGGCTGGCGCAGGAAATCAGCGATCTCCGCAAGGCGGGCATTGCCGTGGAGGACACGCTCAAGGTGAGCGACCGAGCGCATGTGGTGATGTCGTGGCACAAGACCTTCGACCGTCTCCGGGAAGCTCTGCGTGGCGCAAACAAGCTCGGCACCACCGGACGCGGCATCGGCCCGACCTACGCCGACAAGGTGGGGCGGGTGGGCTTGCGCGCGGGCGACTTGGGCGACTCCGAAACATTGCGCCCGAAGCTCGAATTCCTGATTGCCGAGAAAAACCGCCTGCTCACGAACTTCGAGGCGGACGAGCCGCCGTTTGAGCTGGAGCCGATTCTGGAAGAATGCCAGCAGCAGTACGAAACGATTCGGGATTATGTGGTGGATGCCTCCACCCTCGTCAACGACCTGATTGACGACGGCAAGCACTTGCTTTTTGAAGGGGCGCAGGGCACGTTTCTCGATGTGGATCACGGCACCTATCCGTTCGTGACCTCCTCCAACACCTTGGCGGGCGGCGTGTGTGCCGGAAGCGGCATCGGCCCCACGCGCATCACGGACGTGGTGGGCATCGTCAAAGCCTACACCACGCGGGTGGGCACCGGTCCGTTTCCCACGGAACTCTTTGACGAAACGGGCGAGTTTCTGCGCAAGGAGGGCCGCGAGTTCGGAGCGACCACCGGACGGCCTCGGCGCTGCGGCTGGTTTGACGCAGTGCTGGTGCGGCAGGCGGTGCGGCTCAACGGCATCACCAGTCTTGCCGTCACTAAGCTCGACGTGCTGGATGCGCTGGAAACGATCCGGATTGCCACGGGCTATCGGTTGCCCAACGGCGAAATCGTCACCACGCTGCCCTCCCGGAATGTCGAGTCCGTCGAACCCGTGTACGAGGAAATGCCCGGCTGGCAGTGCCCAACGGTCGGGCTGGAAACGCGGGACGCGTTGCCTGCGGCCATGCGGGCTTACCTCGACCGCCTTTCTGAACTGGTGGGCGCTCCAGTGTCCATCATTTCCACTGGACCCCGGCGCGAGGAAACCATCGTGCTCGATTCTGCGAATTTCTGGCAATGATCCGACGATTGCTGATCACGCTTGTTTTGATGGCGGCGGCGTATTACGCGGGCTACCACCAGATCACTTGGGAGGACGCGCTCGACTGGTGGGGCGATCAAGAAGTCCCGGAGTCGGTGGAAGAGGCGGTGGAATCCGTGGGCGACGCGGCGGAGGGGCTTAAAGAAAAATTGGAGGAAACACTGAAAGACTGAGAAAAATGGACGAAATCGAGGAACATCCGGATTTGGTGAGCTTGGCCGGGCAGGAGGAGCAAGTGGTGCGCTCGGACCTGAAAGTGGCCAAGCGTCCGCCGATCAAGCATGGTGCTTTTCAGATCTACACGGGCGAGGGCAAGGGCAAAAGCACGGCCTCGCTGGGCTTGATGCTCAGGGCGTTGGGCGCGGGCTTCCGGGTGTACTACGTCCGGATGCTCAAGCCGCGCTGGAAGACGGGCGAACTCAAGCTCTGCACCCAGCCCGCCTTCCATCCAAACCTCACCTTCCGCAACGTCCCGCACTACTGGGCGCTCTGCGTCAGCAAGAGCAAGCCGCCGGACGTGAACGCGATGCGCAAGGAACTGGTCCCGGAAATGGAGGATTTGCATCTGCGCGTGGCCTCCGGCGACTACGACCTCGTGATCGTGGACGAAATCAACTACTGCCTGCATCGGGGTTTGATTGATCTGGAGCAGGTGTTGCGCGTGGTGGACCATCGGCCTCCGGAGGTGGAACTGGTCTTCACGGGGCGCTACGCCCACGAGCAGTTGGTCGAGCGGGCCGATCTGGTCACAGAGATGCACAAGGTCAAGCACCACTTTGAAAAGGGAGTGCGGGCGCGGGTGGGCATCGAGTTCTGATTTGCCCCCCATGCTCTTTGCCCGGGTTTATCTGCCGCTTGCCCTCGGCTACTTCATTTCCTACTTCGTCCGCAACGCCAACGCGATCATCGAGCAGGACTTGGTCCGGGAACTTGGACTGAGCGCCTCCAGCCTTGGCCTGCTCACGAGCGCGTACTTCATCTCCTTCGCCGCCTTCCAGCTTCCTCTCGGGCTGTTGCTTGACCGCTACGGAACCCGCCGCACCGAATCCGCATTGCTCGTTTTTGCGGCACTGGGAGCGTTGGTGTTTTCGTTCTCGGATTCGCTGACCGGACTGGTGATTGGGCGGTTGTTCATCGGCTTGGGGGTTTCCGCTTGCCTGATGGGCGCATTCAAGGCGTATGTCGTCTGGTTTCCCAGCGAACGCCTGCCGCTCATCAACGGCCTCCAGATGGTCGCGGGTGGCTTGGGGGCCTTGAGCGCGACCACGCCGCTCCAATTCGCCTTGGGACACACAGACTGGCGCGGGGTTTTCGTGATTTTGGCGGGAGTGACCTTTGCCGTGGCCCTGCTCTTGTTCACGGTGCATCCGGAAAAACCCATGCCGGAGCAGGCGACCGGAACGTTGCGGGAGCAGTTGGGCGGACTCACCACGATTTTGCGAAGCCGCGCACTCTGGAAAATCGCCCCGTTCACGATCTCCACACAGGCTGCACAACTTGCTGTGTTGGGGCTCTGGGCCAAGCCGTGGCTGCGGGATGTGGCAGGGCTGGAGCCGGATGCGGCGGCCAACGTGCTGTTCTGGATGATGGTGGCGATGACGGCAGGATTCCTGACGCTTGGGGTGGTGACGGAGCGCATTGCCGCCGCAGGGTGGGCCAAGCCGATGACGATGGGGGTGGGGCTGATGACCGCTTTCGTCGTCGTGCAGCTCCCGGTGGTGCTGGAGTGGACCGCCATGCCCCTGTTGTTGTTGGCCCTCTACAGCTTTTTCAGCACCTCCGGAATCATCCCGTTTTCGGCCCTGCCCCAGCAGTTTCCCAAGCACCTCGCAGGCCGGGTCATCACCTTGGTCAACGTGATGGTGTTTGCCAGCGCCTTTGCCATTCAATGGGGCATCGGCGCGATCATTGACCTCTGGCCGACCACGGCCTCCGGAAACTACAACCCGCTGGGCTATCAGGCGGCCTTTGGAATGCTGCTGGTCTCGCAGGTTTTGGGGCTGGGATGGTACCTGCTGTCGGCTCGGTTTCTTCCGAATCGTGAGCCAGCCTGACCGGGAGGGTCTGTAAGAATGCCTGAAACACCGAGACTCCTTCTCGCGGTGCTGTCCGACGAATTCGCCGTGTGCCGCCTGTCGGCTGAGGACGCCATTCCCGCATGGGCGCATCATCCGGGATTTTGCGCCATCACCCGCACTGCCGAGGAGCTTTCCGTGGTCTGTCCGGCAAAAGCGGTTCCGGCGCAAGTCCGGGCCGAGCGGGACTGGCGGATTCTGAAAGTCGCGGGGCCGCTGGATTTTGCGCTGACGGGCATTCTCGTCAGCTTGGCCACGCCGCTGGCCGACGCAGGAATTTCCGTGTTTGCCGTCTCCACTTTCGACACGGATTATCTGCTCGTGCGGAGCGGTGCCTTTGAGCAAGCCATTGCGGTGTTGAGCAACGCAGGACATACTGTTGGGGAAGAAGAACAGACACCAAATCCGTGAAACGCAGGAATGAAGAGAAGCGATGCAGGAACGAAACGTTGACGTTGCAGTAATTGGTGCAGGCAGCGCGGGCTTGAACGCCTTCCGGGGGGCAAAGGTCCACACGGAGAGCGTGGTGCTGATCGAGGGCGGGCCGTATGGCACAATGTGCGCCCGCGTGGGTTGCATGCCAAGCAAGCTGCTGATTGCCGCCGCCGAAGCCGCGCACGACATCGAGCGGGCGCACGGCTTTGGGGTCCACGCTGGGCCTCCGGAAATCAACGGCGTGGAGGTGATGGACCGCGTGCGCCGCGAGCGCGACCGCTTTGTGGGCTTTGTGGTCGAGGACACCGAGGCGATTCCGGAGCAGCACCGCATTCACGGCTACGCCCGGTTTCTGGACGACCACACCCTGCAAGTGGACGATCACACGCGCATCCACACCGAGCGGGTGGTCCTCGCCGCCGGATCAACCCCCAGCATCTGGCCCATGTTCGAAGGCTTGGGGGATCGGCTGGTGGTCAACGATGACGTGTTCGACTGGACCGACCTCCCGGAATCGGTCGCGGTCTTTGGTCCGGGCGTGATCGGTTTGGAGTTGGGGCAGGCGTTGCACCGCTTGGGGGTGCGCATGCGCATGTTCGGCATGTCGGGGCGCTTCTTGCGGATGCTTGGAAACTCCGAGGTGCAGGAATACGCCCTCAAGCAGTTCCAGTCCGAATTCCCCCTCGACCCTGGAGTCAAGGGGTTGAGCCTCGAACGCCGGGGCGAGCAGGTCGCCCTGCGCTTTCTGGACCGCGAATCCGGGGCGGAGGTCGAGGAACGGTTCGACTACGTGCTGGCGGCCACCGGACGCACCCCGAACGTGAAGGGGCTGGCGCTGGAAAACACCTCGCTTTCGTTGGACGCAAACGGAGTTCCAGAGTATGACCCCACCACAATGCGCTGTGGCAAGAGTCACATCTTCATCGCCGGGGACGTGAACAACGACCTGCCGCTGTTGCACGAAGCCTCCGATGAGGGCCGCATTGCCGGAGACAACGCCGGACGCTATCCGCAGGTGCAGTCCGGCAGGCGCCGCTCGCCGCTCAACATGATCTTCAGCGATCCGCAGGTGGTCGTGATTGGGGAGTCGTGGGCGAATCTGCAAAAACGTCCCTACGTCACCGGGCGGGTTTCTTTTGAGAATCAAGGTCGCAGCCGCGTGATGCTCAAGAATCGTGGGCTGATGCACGTTTACGCTGATCCTGCTTCCGGCCAGTTCTTGGGGGCGCAGATCTTTGGGCCTTCGGCGGAGCATCTGGGGCATCTGCTCTCGTGGTCGCACCAGCAGCAGTTGACCATCGCGCAAATGCTGGAAATGCCCTTCTACCACCCCGTGGTTGAGGAAGGCTTGCGCACCGCCCTGCGAGACGCGCAGGCACAGGTGCAGGCGACCCCGGCCATTCCGTTGCGCAAAAGCGCCTGAATGCCGGAAAAACCGATCATGACGCAAGCCTCCGAGGTCCGTGCCCTCGCCTTTGACATGTTTGGGACGGTGGTGGACTGGCGCGGAAGCATCATCGCCGAAGGTGAGCAACTCAACCGCGAGTGGGGGGTGTCCGTGGATTGGGCGGAGTTTGCCGATGCGTGGCGTTCGCGCTACCAGCCCTCGATGGAAGAAGTGCGTTCTGGCAGACGACCGTGGACGATTCTTGATGTGTTGCACCGCGAAAGCCTCGACGCCCTGCTGGAGCCGTTTGGCATCCGGGGTTTGAGCGAGGCACAGGTGGATCACCTCAACTGCGTTTGGCACCGCTTGCAGCCATGGCCGGATTCGGTTCCCGGACTCACGCGGCTCCGCAAAAACTACACGCTGGCGACCCTTTCCAACGGCAACGTCGCCCTGCTGGTCAACATGTCGAAAAACGCCGGGCTCCCGTGGGATGCCGTGCTGGGGGCGGAGGTGGCGCGGCACTTCAAGCCGCAGCCTGAAGCCTACCTGAGTACGGCGCGGATGCTGGGGCTGCGTCCGGAGCAGTGCATGCTGGTGGCCGCGCACAACGGTGACTTGGTGGCCGCCGCTTCGCAGGGCTTCCGCACCGCCTTCATCCACCGCCCCACCGAGTACGGCCCGGAGCAAACCACCGACTTGGAGCCGAGTGCCGAGTTCGATTGGGTGGCCCGGAACATGGAAGACCTTGCTGACCAACTCGGTTGCTAGAGCATTTTCAGGGATTACGGATTCAAGATCGTCATTCCGGGCGGAGCGGAGCGCAGACCCGGAATCCAGAGCAAACGGCCGTGTGTACTGGATTCCCGCCTGCGCGGGAATGACAACAAGTGAACAGAGCTACTTTGAAGTATTGAATCACAATAGAGCCAACCAGTGCAAACCCTGACCATCACGCTGCCCGGACGCAGCTACGACATCCGCATCGGCACGGAGATCGTGGATTCTGACCTCCCCCAAGCGGTGGCCGATTCCGGCACCTCCCATGCCGTGGTGGTCACGAACACCACCCTGCACGACCTCTACCCCGACCGCATCGCCCACGCCCTGAGCGGCTGGAATGGGCGCGTGGACACCTGTGTGCTTCCGGACGGCGAGGAGTACAAGAATCTGGAAACGCTCAACCGGATTTTCGACTTCCTGATGGACGTGCGGGCCAACCGCAAGACGTTGCTGATCGCCTTTGGCGGCGGCGTGATCGGGGACATGGTGGGCTTTGCATCCGCAACCTTCATGCGCGGCATCCCGTTCCTGCAGGTGCCCACCACCCTGCTTGCGGACGTGGACAGCAGTGTGGGCGGCAAGACGGCGGTGAACCATCCTCGCGGCAAGAACACGATTGGGGCCTTCAAGCAACCCGTCCACGTCTGCATGGACCTCGCGTTTCTGCGAACGTTGCCACCCCGCGAGTTTCTGGCGGGCTACTTCGAGTTGGCCAAGCACGGCTTCATCCACGACTCCGGGCTGTTTGCGGCGATGCAGGCCGGGCCGCTGGTGAACGCCGAGTACGACTACCGCGCCAGCGAGGCGGAGTTCCGGGAATTCTGGGAAACGACGATCACGCGCTCCTGCGGCGTGAAGGGCCGGGTGGTGGAGCAGGACGAAACCGAAACGGGCCTGCGGGCCACGCTGAATTTCGGCCACACGCTGGGGCACCTCATCGAAACCCACGCGGGCTATGGCACCTACCTCCACGGTGAGGCGGTCGGCACCGGAATGCTGTTCGCCGCCTACCTCTCCCGCCAGTCGGGGCATCTGCCGGAAGCCGACTGGTCGCAAATCCGCGAGTTCCTGCGGCCCCGGCTCACGCCTGTCGTGCTGCCTGCGCTCGACGCCGAGTCCTTCCAAACCCTCCTCCTCCACGACAAGAAAGCTGCCGCCGCCGGAGTGGACTTCATCCTGCTCCGCGCCTTGGGCGCAGGCTTCATCCAAAAAGCCACTCCGGTCGCCAACCTCTGGCCCGTCTTTCAGGACTTCACCGCCGAATTCCCAGAAGCCTGCCGGGTGGCGTAGTTCTGCATCACACACAATAAAAACTTGAGAACCCTCCGCAGATCAGGGACAGTTGTTAGTATATTCGTTGGTATATTCACTGATCGAACCCAGAGGCTGAGATGCAAGCAATATCGCTGAAACTGCCGGAGTCTGTGCTTCAAGCAAGCACGGAAGCCGCACAATCCTTGGGAATCAACCGCTCCGAATTCATTCGGCAGGCCATTCAGAATGAAACAAGGCGGATGCGCAAAAAACGCTTGGCGCAAGCCTGGGGAGAGTTGTCAAGGGATCCCCGCTTCATGGCCGAGTTTGAGGAGTGGGAGGCGTCAGCGGTTGCAGATGGCCTGGCTGACGAGGAGGCTGAGGGCTGGTTTTCCCTCCCTGAAGACAAGAGCACTCCATGAGGCAGGGGGATATTGTGATCGCCCGGCTTGACCCTGCAAAGGGCGGGGAACTGGGGAAGCAAAGGCCCGTGGTTGTTTTGACCGGCACCGATTTCTTGGAGGCAAGGCCAAACCTGCTGTTGGTTTGCCCCTTGATGAGCACCTTTGATCCCAAATACACGGAATTTCTGGTGCCGATCCCTGCGAGAGCAGGGTTGGACCGCGACAGCTATGCGGCCATCATCCAATGCCGCACCATCAGTCGGCAACGCATTTTAGCAAAGGGACGTGTGTTTGCACGTTGCACCCCTCTGGAGTTGGCAACGCTTTTGGATCACCTCTTGATGTTGACCAACGCCGAAGAAGTCCTGAGCCTCTCCCAATCCGCAGGTCAGGAGGTTCACTATAGTAATTCCGAATAAGAACGAGACACTCCGTTGTAGGAGCGTCCCTTGGACG
>CAZQXS010000048.1:0-25353 GCA_964597275.1 uncultured Pseudomonadota bacterium
TGTCAATGTCGAGAAAGATAAGGTGGGATGGTAAGGGAGAGTGGTGGAGGTGGCGGGAGTCGAACCCGCGTCCTGACGAGCTTCCGCCGGGGCGTCTACAAGCATAGTTGGCAGGTTTTCAGCTTTCCCGGGCGTGTTGGCCGCCAACCGCCTCAGTCCGGGGCACCTCCTGAAATCTCGCGGTCGCTGCGGAGGATCACGACCGCCAGCCCGAATTGAATGACACTTGCCGCCACGTCTCGGGCGAACTCACCGACAAGCGCCGCTCATGGATTACGCAGCAAGCGCTGCGCGAGCGGGAGCATAATCTGCGTTGTTGGCAGATAATTGTTTGATGGTCGTTTTTACGTGGCCTCGATCATCACCCACGGCTTGCTACCCTCGACTTCCACTGACAGTCGAATTCCGGAACACCCCCACAATTCAAGCGCATCGGCAGAAAATCTGAATGCAATCTACAGCTTAACGCCAAACCGCCCCCAGCGCAAACCCAAAACGGCCGCCACCCCGTCACGCCCCCGCATGCTTGAGGGATTCGAGGATGTGCCCACGTTCGATGAGCAGCTTGGCCTGTCCCCGCGACCAGATTTTGTTGTGCTCCATCTGGCGCATCGCCCAGCGCATCACAGTGCGGGTGAACTCGTCCGGAAGCCCCAGCTTGGGTCCGAGGCTTTTGAGCACGTCGCCCTCCGTCCGCTTCATGCTCCCGTCCACCACCGCAATCGCGGCAAGGTAGAAGAAAATTCCGGAGGCGGTTTCCAGCGGAACGGAAATCTCATCCACCGTGAAGAGCTTGCGCTGCTTGATCATCTCCAGCATGTTCTCGATCTCCTGGCGGGTGTCCAGCAGTCCAATCGCCTCTCGGAGTGCGAGGAACTCATGCTCTTCCACGATGCCGTCGGCCACCACCAGGCTGCCGATCGCGTTGACGATCCAGTCCCGGACTTCCTTGGGAAGTTCCTTGAAATGTTCGTCGGTGAGTTTACGGTTGAGTCGCAGTTCGTACATCCCCCCTCTCGGTCACGGTTCGCGTCTGAAACATTCCAAAAGCATGCCCACTTTAGCACTCATTGATCCGAAAGACGAATTTGGCTTGAGTGGCGGGCATGGCACGGTTATATCATATCAGTGTTGAATCCTGCCGCCCCGTGCGGCTCATTGAAAATTTCAGGAGGAGCGAAGGATGCCCAAAAAGACCGCAACCCCAAAAAAAACCAAAGGTGCCAAGCGATCACGCGCTTGGAAAGCCATCGGCATGAAAGACGCCTTGCTCTTCCGGGAGCAGGTGTACATCAACGGCGCGTGGCAGGAGGCCGAGGACGGCTCCACCGCCGACGTGACCAACCCCGCAACCGGGGAGGTGCTGGCCACGGTTCCGAACTGCGGGGCCAAGGAAACCCGCAAGGCCATCCAAGCGGCCAACAAGGCATGGCCCAAGTGGAAGGCGATGACCGCCAAGCAGCGTGGTGTCATCCTCCGGAAGTGGTACGAGTTGATGATAGAGAATCAGGCCGACCTCGCCCGGCTGATGACCGCCGAGCAGGGCAAGCCGCTGGCGGAGTCCATGGGGGAAATCGTCTATGCGGCCTCCTTTCTGGAGTGGTTCGGGGAGGAAGGCAAGCGCATGTACGGTGACCACATCCCCACCCACAATCCCGACCGCCGCACGATTGTCATCAAGGAGCCCATCGGGGTCGCGGCCTGCATCACGCCGTGGAACTTCCCGGCGGCAATGATCACCCGCAAGGCCGGACCTGCTCTGGCGGCAGGCTGTCCGATGATCATCAAGCCCGCGCCGGACACCCCGCTCTCCGCCCTCGCGCTTTGCGAACTGGCCGAACGCGCCGGAGTGCCCAAGGGCATCCTCAGCGTCGTCACTGGAGACCCCATCGCCATCGGCGGGGAACTGACGGGCAGCCCAATTGTCCGCAAGCTCAGCTTCACGGGTTCCACGGGCGTGGGCAAGTTGCTGATGAAGCAGTCGGCGGACACAATGAAGAAACTCTCGCTGGAACTCGGCGGCAACGCCCCGTTCATTGTCTTTGACGATGCGGACCTGGATGCGGCGGTCGAAGGCGCGATGACGTGCAAGTTCCGCAACACTGGGCAAACCTGCGTGTGCGCCAACCGACTGCTGGTGCAGGACGGCATTTATGACGCGTTCATGAAGAAGTTCGCGGCGGCGGCCAAGAAGATGAAGGTGGGCAACGGCCTCACCGACGTGGTGCAGCAGGGGCCGCTGATCAACATGCCTGCGGTGGAGAAGGTGGAGGAACACATTCAGGATGCGGTGAACAAGGGCGCCAAGGTGATGGCCGGGGGCAAGCGCCACAAGCTCGGCGGCACCTTCTTCCAGCCCACCGTGCTGGCGGAAGTCACCACCAAGATGCGCGTCAGCAAGGAGGAAACCTTCGGGCCGCTTGCTCCGGTGTTCCGCTTCAAGGACGAAGCCGAAGCACTCAAGATGGCGAACGACACCGAGTTCGGGCTGGCCGCATACTACTTCACGCGGGACATCGGGCGCGTCTGGCGCGTGGCCGAAGGGCTGGAATACGGCATCATCGGCTGCAACACCGGGATCATCTCCACCGAACTCGCCCCCTTCGGCGGCATGAAGGAGTCCGGGATCGGGCGCGAAGGCTCGAAGTATGGCATCGAGGAATACATCGAACTCAAGTCCATCCAAATGGCCGGACTCGACAAGTGAGCCCCTTCAGGGGCGGCTCGGCACCACGGGTCGCCCCTCTCCCCCTCTTTCCCTAAACCTCCTCCAAGCTCTCAGGACTACGGGACTTTTCATCAACTCGGCAAACTACTCCTGCTCTGTCTTGGGGCTGAAGTCCAGCGAGGCAGAGTTGACGCAGTAGCGCAATCCGGTGGGCTGGGGTCCGTCCTCGAACACATGCCCCAAGTGGGACTCGCAGCGGGCGCAGTGGACCTCGGTGCGCACCATGAACAAGCTGCGGTCCTCGGTGAACTCGGTGCAGCCCTTGTCCAACGGCTCCCAAAAACTCGGCCAGCCGGACCCGGAGTCGAACTTGGTGTCCGAGCCAAACAGGGGCGTGCCGCACCCGGCGCAGGTGTAGGTGCCTGCCGCCTTGTGGTCGTGGTACTTCCCGGTGAAGGGGCGTTCGGTCCCCTCCTTGCGGCACACTTCAAACTGCTCCGGAGTCAGCGTTTCCCGCCACTCCGCTTCACTTTTGGTGATCTTTTCCATACGGTCTCCTTTCTGAAAAGAAGATGGCGGATTCCGCGACGGTTTGCAAGCCCGTCTCCCCAAAACTTGCACGACTCCCACGACTCCCGCACAATGTGGGCACACTCGCTTAATCTTGTGGTCCGCTCATAACGGACTTTGGCGGGCAATACTTTGTTACAGAACCCATACAATCCAGAGAAGCATCTCCTCCGGATTTCCCGTAGGATTCTTGAATCACCTTTTCAGGCCTTCACCCAACGCATGAAAAACCGACTCTTCGCCTTTTTGCTGCTGATCGTTCCGGCCTTCGCCTCGGCCCAAACCCTTTCAACCAACGATCCGGAAGTCGCCCAACTGCTCGCGCTGGTCGAACTGACGGAAATGGATGGCCGCACGATGGCCAAGGTGCCGATGTCGCTGATCCTGCAACTCGCCTTGGAGCGCAGTCAAACGCTGAAAGCGTCCCGGCAGGGGCAGGTTGCCGCACAGCAGGCGTTCGCGGTCGCCAAGTTTCGGAACCCGTGGACGCTCACCAACACGGCCAGCTATTCCCGCTCGGCGGCACTCTCTTCTTCCTCCAGCTACCTGTCCGGGGCAAAAACCAATGCCGTCACGCTCGGCTCCGGCCTCAGCAAGCGCACCGACTCCGGCGTGAGCTACGGCTTGGACTACAGCGAAACCCGCAGCCAGTCCGCCAGCCTCAGCCGCTCCAAGCATGGGGGAGACTTCACGGCAGGCGCGTTTGGCGACTGGACGGACACCAGTTCGCTGAGTGCGTCCGTGAGTGTCCCGCTCTTCAAGGACGGAGGTTCGGAGTACAACACGCTCTCGGAACGCCGCGCCGAGGTGGGAGTCACGAAACAGCAATGGGGCACCCGCCAAACCGAATCCACCCTGCTTCAGCAAGTGGGCCTCACCTACTGGGATCTCGTGGGCATCCTCGAAACCGTGGAGGTGCGCAAGCAAGCGGTCTCGCTTTCCGAAAAACTGCTGCGGGACAATCAAGCACGGCTGGAGGCCGGAATGCTCAGCACGATGGATGTGCAGGAAACCGAGACCCAACTGCTCCGGGACCGCCAAAGCCTGCTCTCGGCCCACATTGACGCGCTCAAGGTGGAGGATCAGGTGCGGGCCATCCTCAGCCTCAGCGAGCTTCCGGTGGGCCTCTACCCGGAAGATGCCCCGGAAATCCGAGACGCCAAACTTGACCGTACCGCCCTGCTCAAGAAGGCCGAGTCCAACGACTCGCAACTTGCCCAACTGCGGTCCGACCTGCGGCTCAAGCAGTACGACCTCGTGGACGCCCGCAACGCCGCCAAAACCGACCTCGACCTTGAGTTCTCCTACACGCTCAAGGGCTACGGCGAGAATTTTTTCAGCGGGTTTGGGGATTTCGCCAAACCCGACCTGCACGGCTACGGTGCTTCGCTGACGTGGACCGTGCCGCTGGGCGGCAGTGCCCCGGAAAAAATCCAGCAGCGCCAACTGGAGCGTCAACAGCTCGAACTGCAAATCGAAGCGCGCAAGCTGGAGCTGGACATGAGCCTGCAATCGCTGCTGCGCTCGCTGCGCCTTGGACGCAAGGAGCAGCAAACCGCGCTTTCGGTCGTCAAGCTCTCCGAACAGCAGCGCCGCAACGAGGTTGAGCGCTTCCGGATTGGGCGCAGCACCAGCTTTCAGGTGTCGCAGCGCCAGCAGGAAGAAGCCTTGGCCAAGCAGCGGGAGATCCTCACACGAGTCCAGTTTGAAAAAACCAACCTGCAACTGCTCGTGCTGACCGGAGACCTTTACGCACGTTACGAATTGCCCAAACCCTGAACCACCCCGATGCAAAAATCACCACTTCGCCCTTGCCCCCGGAACGGCCTGCTGTTTTTGTTCATTGCCCTGACTCTGGCCCTCGCAGGGTGTGACAAGGGCAAGGATTCGGCAAACACTGCCGCCCGCGACCAAACCACCGCTCGGAACCAAAAGCAGGGCGAGCCGTCCGGAAAGCCCGCCAAGGGGAGCGAAACCCGCCGCAACGCAAACGTCCGGGTCGTTGAGCTAGCCCCGCAGTCCCTCCGGCAGGAAGCCAGCTACGTCGGCAACCTTCAGCCCAACGAGCGCGTGGTGCTGCGCTCCGAGATGGACGGCTTGGTGGAAAACGTCCACGTCACCAAGGGGCAGACCGTCCGCAAGGATCAGGTGCTGGTCAACATCGCCACCAAGGAGCTGACGGTGCGGCTCAACCTCGCCCGTGCAAACCACAAACTGGCCGTCACCAACCTCAAGCGCGATCTCAAGCTCTCCAAGAAAAACCTGATCTCGCAATCGCAGCTCGACCAAAGCCGCAACCAGCGGGACAGTGCCAATTTTCAGGAACAGCTTGCCGAAGTCAACCTCAAGAAATCCGTGGTCCGCTCCTCCATCCGTGGACAGGTGAAATCGAAGGACACCAAGCCCGGAGAGTTTGTGCGCAAGGGGGACAAGCTCGTGGAGATCCTCGATCTCAGCCAACTGCTGGTGGAAATCAACGTGTCCGAACGCGGAATTCTCAAGCTCAAGAAGGGACAATCGGTTGCCGTGGAACTGTACGCCCAGAATGGCCACACGCTTGCCGGGAAAATCCGCACCATCGGGATCGAGGCCGATGCCCGCAACCGTACATTTCCTGTGGAAATCGAGGTGGACAACCCCAAGGAACGCCTGCGCCCGGGGATGTTGGCCCGCGTCACCATCAACCAGGGCGTGCTCAAGAAGCAACTAGTGGTTCCTAGGCACGCGATCATCGAGCGCGAAACAGGACGTGTGGTTTTTGTAGTGGAAGACGGCAAAGCCCGGATGCGTCCTATCAAAACAGGTGTCAGCCGTGAGGAACGGGTGCAGATCACCTCCGGACTCAAGTTCGGTGAGCAGGTCATCGTGGAGGGGCACACCAAACTCACCGACAAAGAAATCGTGAACGTCAAGTGAGAATCTTGACGCAACAAGGCAAGTTTCAAAAACTTAGGCTAAAACTCCGAAAATCTATTCATTCAAGACTAATCACCGACCACTAAAGCTATTGTGAACCCAAGCCACTTTGCAATCCGAAATCCGGTCATTGTTTACATCCTCATACTAATTATTGGCGTGTGGGGAATACTCTCCTACATCAAGATTCCGCGTGAAGCTGCTCCGGACATCCAAATCCCTCTCCTGATCGTTACCATCCCCTTCCCAGGAGCATCTCCGGAAGATGTGGAATCGTTGATCACCAACAAGGCTGAGCAGGAGCTGCAAAACCTCAAGAACCTCAAGAAAATCAAGTCGCTCTCGGCAGAGGGAGCCTCCACTATTACACTTGAATTCACCTCTGACTTTGACATCAGTGAGGCCCGCACCAAGGTTAGGGAGGTAATGGATTCGATCGAGCCGGACTTCCCGGATGACGTGGAGGACTTCATTGTTTCAGAAATCAACCTCTCGGAGCAGCCGCTGATGCTTGTAAGCCTTGCAGGTGAGATGGGTTTGTTGCGTCTGACAGATATTGCGGAGGACGTAAAGGAGGAAATCGAGAGTATTCCGGGAATCCTTGAGGTTCAGCGGGCAGGTGGATTGGAGCGTGAAATTCGGGTTTATGTCAACCTCGACAAGCTTAGCTACTACCAACTGGATCTCAACCAGATATCTAGTGCAATTAGTAGCGAGAACACCAATCTTCCGGGCGGAACCGTCGAGATGGGGCCTACGAAGTATCTCATCCGTGTTCCCGGAGAATTCGAGACTCCTGAAGGCATCAACGATGCTCTCATCTCCGCTCCCGGGCAGGTCCCCGTTCGCGTGCAGGACGTAGCTCAAGTCGTCTTTGGCTTCAAAGAAGTCACCACAAAATCCCGACTAGACGGACTGGAATCTATCACATTGAGCGTGGTCAAACGCAGTGGTGAAAACCTACTGGCTATCAGGAACGAAGTGTTGGGGATTCTGGAGCAAGTTGAGCAACACTATCAGGGCGAGGTCAAGTTTACCGTTCTCTCCGATGCTGGGAAGCGGGTGCAGCGCATTGTCAAGGATTTGGAGAACAACATCCTCAGCGGATTTGTGCTGGTGCTGCTGGTGCTGCTCGTGGTGATGGGCGCGACCAACGCGCTGCTCGTCGCCACCGCGATTCCGCTCTCGTTCCTGTTGAGCATGATCGTGATGGAGTCGCTGGGTTACACCCTAAACATTGTCGTCCTCTTCAGCCTGATTCTTGCGTTGGGGCTGCTAGTGGACAACGCAATTGTCGTTGTCGAGAACATCTTCCGGCATCGGCAATCCGGGAAAAACCGTATCAAGGCCGCCATGCTCGGCGTTCAGGAAATCTCCTTGCCCGTGTCAACCTCGACCATTACAACGATTGGAGCTTTTTTTCCCCTTATTTTCATGCCCGGAATCGGCGGGGAGTTCATTTCCTACCTGCCACAAACGCTGATTATCACATTGTCTTCGTCACTTTTCGTCGCACTCTTTATCAATCCGGTTTTGGCTTCCACACTGATGCGGATCAAGCACCACAAAGAGGCTGACCCAGATGAGCTTAAGCTCGTGGACCGTTCTCACATTGTCCGGAGCTACACAAAAGTCCTGCGCGGAGTGTTACGGGTGCGACTGCTAACAATTGTGGTGTTTATTGGGCTCTTTATTGGCACTTTCTACACTTATGGCAAGTATACATTTCCCCGAAAAGGCATTGAGTTTTTTCCAAAGGGTGAACCAGAGGAAGTGGTCGTCAGTATGTTAGCCCCCAATGGAACAACCCTTGAGGTATCCAATAAGTATGTGAAGGAGGTGGAAGGGTACGTTGAGGAATACCAAGACAGTTTGAATGCTGTGGTAGCTAATGTTGGTCGATCGAGAGGTTTCAGCAGCGCAGCTACCCATAAAAGCCATGTGGTCCTCGCTTTTCCAGACTGGGAAAACTGGCTCACAATTCCCACAAAGGTTGTGAACAAACTACGTGAAAAGCTAGAAGGAATGGTCGGGGTCGAGGTAAAACTCCGGGAGCAACAGAGAGGTCCACCAACTGGATCACCATTAAATATTGAAGTTCGCGGTGAAGATTACTCAACAATGCTTGCAGTGGTAGAACAGATAAGGCAACGGATCAAGAACGTTCCCGGTCTGGTAGACTTGACAGATGATTTTGACCGTAGCCGCCCCGAGGTAAAAGTGGTCATCAATCGTGATAAAGCTGCTCGGCTTGGACTGCGTGCCCGGGAGATCGCCAGTACTGTACGAACAGCTTTCAACGGAAAGAAAGTCTCCGTCTTCCGAGATGGTCAGGAGGAGTATGACATCGTGGTACAACTCGATCAGCAGTTCCGTAAAACCGCCACTGACCTTAGTTCACTATCTATATACACTCCAAGTGGTGATCTCGTGCGGCTAAGTGAAATTGCTAAAGTTAACACGGGCCCGTCATTTGGATCAATTAGGCATGTTGAAACCAATCGTGTGATCACTATTTCAGGAGAAGCATTCAGAATACCAGGACCAGTATTGGTTAAGCTGGCTCAAAAAAAACTATTAGGTTTGGATCTACCACCTGGGATTTCTTACTCCTTTACAGGAGAGAACAAGGAGAGGCAAGAAACCCAACGATTTATCGGGCAGTCTTTATTGCTTGCTATCTTTATTATATTTGTAGTCATGGTGGGGCAATTTAACTCAATTGCGTTGCCGCTTATTGTTTTGACTTCCGTCTTCATGTCGATAATGGGTGTTCTACTTGGCCTCATTGTCCATGACCGTCCGTTCGGCATCATCATGACTGGAGTAGGAACTGTTGCTCTGGCTGGAATTGTCGTCAACAACGCCATCGTCATGCTCGACTTTGTTCAGGCGCTCCGGAAAAAAGGCTACGACCGCAATGAGGCCGCTGTTCTTGCTGCTGCGGTTCGCTTTCGTCCAGTTTTGCTGACTGCAATAACTACTATTCTGGGTCTGCTTCCAATGGCACTTGGAATGGACATCAACTTCACGCGAGACCCCATCGTCGTCTTTGGCGCCGAAAGCGCCTCGTTCTGGAAATCAATGGCGCTGGCGATCATGTACGGCCTTGGAGTCGCCACGCTGCTCACGCTCTTTGTTGTGCCCGCGCTCTACTCGCTCATCGAAGGCGGCAAGGAGTGGTTCGGGCGATTGTTCAAACGCAAGCCCAAGTCGGCTCCGGAGCCTGTCGAGGCGGAGGAAGCGACAGCGGCCTGACCTTCAAACCACCTGTTCTCACACACCAAGAAAGACCATGACCTCAAGACCACTGTTTGCACTTTTCGCCACGCTGCTTTCTATCACATTCCTCAGTCCCCCCGCAACCGCCCTCGCGCAGTCGCTCCGTAGCGGCATTTCGCTTTCCGGGGTGATCCAGCCCGCCGACACCCTGCGGGTGCAGTCCAGCGTTCCCGGACGTGTACTGGAAATCAAGGCCGAGGAAAACGACCGCGTCGCCCAAGACCAGGTGCTGCTCGTCCTCAAGAGCGACGTGCAGGCCCAGCAGGTCGAAGTCGCCAAGCTTCAGGTCCGCATCAACCAGAACAACCTTGAGGACCGCACCCAGCAAAAAGCCCTCGCCGCCCTGCAGGTCGAGGTCAACGGCAACAGCCTCTTGGACCGCCAGCGGCAACTGGAACTCGCCCGCAATCAGGTTGCGGTCAACGTCAACAATGTGGAGGACCGCAAAAAGCAGCTCGAACTCGCCCGGCTTCAGGTCGAGGTCAACGGCAACAACCTCAAGGACCGCCAGCAACAGGTCGCTCAAGCCCGGCTTCAGGTGGAGTCCAACCGCAACAACCTCAAGGACCGACAACAACAAGCGGAGCAATCAAAGCTCCAAGTGGAGGCCAATCGCAACAGCCTCTTGGACCGCAAAAAGCAGGTGGACCAAGCAACGCTTCAAATCGAGGTCAGCCGCAACAATCTCAGTAACCAGCAAAAGCAACTGGATTTGTTGGCAGTCCAAGTGGAAATCGCTGAAAACTCCCTCAAGGATCAGCAGACCAACCTCAAGGACATCGAGCGCCGTCTCAAGGATGAGCAGGCGCTCTACGACCAAGGCTCGTCCACTCAGTCGCAACTGGACGCCCTCCAGCTTCAGTTTTCGCGGGGGCAGTACGCCGTGGGCAACGCGCAACTGGGCGTGAAACGCGCCAAGCAGGAACAGAACAGAGGCAACACCAGCCTTGCGAATTCCCAGCTTGCGCTCCAGCGATCCGAGCAGGACGCCCACCGCTCCGGGCTGGGTGTCACCAATGCGGAAATCGCCCTCAAGCGTTCCGAGCAAGACCTCAAACGCATGGCATTGGCGGTGGCCAACACGGAAATCGCCCTCCAACGTTCCGAGCAAGACCTCAAGCGCATGGCATTGGCGGTGGCCAACACGGAACTGGCCCGCAAGCGCTCCGAGCAGGACTTGAAGCGCACAGAACTGGCGGTCAGCAACGCGCAGCTTGCGCTCAAGCGTTCGGAGTCGGATGTCACCGGGGCAGAGCTTGCCGTCAAAAACGCCCAGCTCACACTCAAGCGCTCCGAGCAAGACCTGAAGCGCTCCGCCCTTGGACTGGAAAGCGCGAAGCTACAGGTGCAGCTAGCGGAAAAGGAGGTCGCCATCCGCAAGGACTCGCTCGCCGACCGCACCCTCCGCGCCCGGATGGCCGGGTTCGTGTCTCGCAAGCTGGTGGAAACCGGAGAGGTGATCGGTGCCGGAGCGCCGCTGTTCGAGTTGGTCAACTTGGACGAGGTGGAGATACAGGTGCAGGTTCCGGAAGAGGACTTGGCGCAAGTCCGCGACGGGCAGCCTGTGGCCTTCACGACCCCAAGCTACCCCGGTAGGGAGTTTTCGGGTAAAGTGGATCGGGTGGGCCTCCAGGCGGATGCCCAAACCCGCCAGTTCCCGGTCTTCGTCCGCGCCGCCAATCCGGAGTGGGCGCTGCGGGCCGGGATGACGGCACGAATCTATTTTTCCACTCCCTGATCCCATGATTGACTTCTACACCTGGTCCACCCCCAATGGCCGCAAGATCTCGATTGCCCTTGAAGAACTGGAACTGCCCTACACGGTGCATTCCATCAACATCAACAAGGACGAGCAGTTTTCCCCAGAATTTCTCAAGCACAGTCCGAACAACAAGATTCCTGCGATTTTTGATCAGGAGACCGGACAGTCGCTGATGGAGTCCGGCGCAATCCTGATCTACCTTGCAGAAAAGACGGGTCGGTTGCTCCCGGCCTCCGGCAACACCCGCGCCAAGGTGCTGGAGTGGCTGATGTGGCAAATGGGCGGACTCGGTCCCATCTGCGGGCAGGGCCACCATTTCCTGAAATACAATCCGGGGAAAAGCGAGTATGCGGAAAAACGCTTCGGTGCCGAAGTCCAGCGGCTTTACGGAGTGCTGGACCGACAGCTTGCCGAAAACGCCTTCATCGCCGGAGCGGAGTACTCCATCGCCGATCTCGCCTCGTGGCCGTGGGTCTCCCGCTTCGAGTGGCATCAGGCCGATCTGCACCAGTTCCCGAACGTGAAGCGCTGGTATCTCGAACTCGCCGAGCGGCCTGCCGTGCAGCGTGGCTACGACGTTCCGGCCACCGGACAGACGATCCCCCTGCCGAGTTGATCCCATGCGCGTTGCGGTGACGGGTGCCTCCGGGTTCGTGGGCCATACCCTGTGCGAACACCTGCGGCAACAAGGACACACCATCCTCCGCATGGTGCGCTCTCGCTCGGCCTCGTCAGACAACACCTGCTTCTGGAATCCGGAAACGCGGGAAATGGACGAGACGGGAATCGGGGGTGCCGAGGCCGTTGTGCATCTCGCCGGAGAGCGGATTGACGGACGCTGGACCTCCGCAAAAAAACGACGCATCCGGGACAGCCGCGTGGCAGGCACCCGGTTTCTCTGCGAACGCCTGGCCGCGCTCTCCAAGCCGCCCAAGGTGCTGGTTTGCGCCTCAGCCATTGGGCTGTACGGCAACGATCATGGCAGTGACGAACTTTCGGAAGACAGCCCTCCCGGAAGCGAGTTTCTGGCGGAAGTGGTGCGAGATTGGGAAGCGGCGGTGGAACCGCTACGGGGCATCGAAACTCGGATCGTGCAGTTTCGGCTGGGGTTGGTCATTTCCCCGGAAGGCGGGGCGCTCAAGAAAATGCTGCTGCCCTTCCAGCTTGGAGCAGGCGGCAGGCTCGGCTCTGGAAACCAGTACTGGAGTTGGGTTTCGTTGCGGGATGTGTCGCGAGCTTTCGCCCATGCCCTCACGACCGAATCGTGGTCCGGAGCCTACAACCTCACTGCGCCCTACCCCGTCACCAACCTCGACCTCACCCTCATCCTCGGACGAGTCCTGCACCGCCCCACATGGTTTCCCGTCCCGGAATTCGCCCTCAAGCTGATCTTCGGCAAAATGGCGGAAGCCACGCTGTTGAGCAGCCTGTGGGTGCGTCCCGACCGCCTTTACGAGGCAGGCTTCCGCTTTGAACACCCGGAACTGGAAGCCACACTGCTCAAGCTGCTGTAACCCTCCCCTACAACCCTTCCTTCGGCCTCAAGCGTTTCAGGGCGGCGGAGAGCAACCGTCGGGCGGCTTCGTGGTCTTCCAACCCGGAGGGATCGAGCGCGAGGGTGAGTCCGGGGATCGCGTGTTCCAGCAGGGTGTCTTCAGATTCGGTATCGCCAATCAAACTCAGGACTTGGTAGGTCTGCACGGGGTGGGAGACTCCCTTGACCGTGATCGCCTCGCGCTGTTCGCAACGAACGTGGTCCTTGACGAGCAGGTAGGTGTCCTCGGAAATCAGGATCTCATTGGGATCGGAGTTGGACTCCAGCCGTGAGGCGAGGTTGACGCCGTTGCCGATCACGGTGTAGTCGAGTCGGTCTTCGGAGCCGAAGTTGCCTACGGTGCAGACTCCGGTGTGGATGCCGATGCGGGCGTTGAGCGGACGCGCCACCCCGCGCTCACGCCAGAACCCCCGGATGGACTCCAGCTTTTCCAGCATTTCCACCGCCATCGAGACGCAGGCCACCGCATCCTCCCGGCGGCCCTTGGAAACCGGATCTCCGAAGAAGACGAGGACGGCATCACCGATGAACTTGTCAATCGTGCCGCCCCAGCGGATGGCGATCTTGGACATCTCCGTGAGGTAGTGCGTGAGCAGTTCGGTGAGCACTTCCGGCTCCAGCCGCTCGGTGAGTTCGGTGAAGCCCTGGAGGTCGGAGAAGAAGACGGTGAGCGGCTTGCGCTGGGTCTGGATGGCGACGTCGAGCTTTCCGGAGAAGATCGAGTCGTACACCTGCGGGGAGAAGTAGCGGGAGAGCTTGGCGGACAGTTCCAGCAGTTCGGCGGTGCGCTCCTGCACCTTCTGCTCCAGATTGGCGTTAAGGTCCGCCAGTTCGCGCTGGGCGGCGTTGAGTTCCTCAATGCGCTGCTGCTCGCGCTGGTAGAGCCGGGCGTGTTGCAGGGCGATGGCCGCCTGATTCGCCAGAATCCCGATCAGCAGTTCGTCGCCCTTGTCGAAGATGTTGACCCCCCGGCTTTCCACGGAAAAGACCCCGACCAACTCATCTTCCAGCATCATCGGGATGGCAACTTGGCTCTCCACGTCCGGAAGCCCCGGAAGCGGCACCTCCTCCTCCAACTCCGTGTCGGTGGTCTGCACCACCTGCTGGCGAACGGCCTGCATGTAGGCCCGCTGCGCCCCAAGGTTCGCCATGCGCATCAGCTTGCGGCGCTTGGCGACCATGCCGATCACGCCCACCCCCACCTTCACTGTGGCCCCCACGCCCTGCTCGTCGTAACCGTAGGTGGCGAGGACGCTGAGCGATTCCTCATCCTCGTCCAGCAGCAGGATCATGGTGTGCTGGAAGCCGAAGAACTGGTCCATCAGTTCCAGCATGGCCTTGGCGATGTTCTCCAGGTTCAGCGTCGTGTTGATCTGCGACGTGACCTGCTGGATGATCTCCACCTCCTTGGTCTTGCGCTCAAGGCGCTGGGTCAGTTCCTCCAGCGAGGCTTGCGCTTCAGAGGCGGGGGCGTCGTTGGGCATTGGCGCGTCATGCTCCCAGTGCCTTGAGCGACTTGACCTTGTACACGTCCGCCGCGAGGAGCTTGAAGATTCCGGACATCCCGGACATGGAGGCGATCGCCTCCAGCTTCATGTCCATCTCGTCAAACAAATCGCTGTCGGTTTCCGAATGGTCGAATTCCAACTCCAAGTTGTACATCTGCAAAGTCCCCGGATTCACGATGGTCGCAAAAGCGTAGGGGTTTTCAGCAATGTTCTTCTTGGTCTTGTTGAAGAACTGGAAAGAGAGCGCCACATGCTCGTCGTCCACGTACCAGACTTGGGAAATGGTCGTGGTGTTAGGCTCGCCGGCTGCCGAGCAGGTGGTAATCCAAGCTGGAAACATGCCTTGCAGGCAGGGCTGGTGTTCGTCAGTGATCATGGGGTCTCCTTAGTTGAAGGGAAGTTCCTGCCCGGCTTCCGGGCCGGGGGTTTGAGTGAAAATCTTCTCGACCTTGAAGGTGATGCCAAGATCAGGGGCGGTGCCAAACATCTGAGCCGAAGCCTCGGCAGGAATACCCATGCTACCCAAGAGTTCTTGAGCCACATTACGGAACTGCTCCGAGTGCGCGAGTTCATCTGCCGTCAGCTCGCGGGTTTCAAGGAACTGGCCCTTGAACTGGTAGGCTTCATGGCTGGGCAAGGCGAAGAAATAGCTCACCCGGCCGGTTGCCTGCAAGTTCTCCAGCACGGGTCCGGCCAGAAAGCTCAGCACAAAAGCAGTCACGGTGTCGTTCGCTTGGTCCACCGACGCACTCAAGGTATCGGTGTGGGTCGTCTTGAGGTCGGTGCTGGCCGAGCCGAGGTGCCCAAAGCCGTTGGTCAGGGCTTCGAGGGTTTGCTCTGGAATCATCAAGGTCTCCTTGCTTGAGAGTTGAATCAGGAAACTCCGCCGTGTAGCGAGGCTGGGACATTTAGATTTAGCCACATTGGTTGCAATGCACAAGGAGTAATCCATGATTCTCAAAAAATCAGCAGGGCGATGCAGCAGCCAGCGAAGCTTCCAAATTCCGGGATTTGCACAGGTTCTGGCACTCTACGGTTGCCTGTTGCCGCCATTTATGGCAAGTTCTTGGGGCTGGGGTTGTTTTGGCCCCCTCAACCTGTCTTGACGAAAACCGATGGATGCGAGCGAAGCGGAAGAAGCGGCACAGATGATTTGGGGGGCGTGGAGTGCCGGAGAGGTGATCCCGGAACTGCCGGAGGGCTGCCGCCCCATGAACGATGCCGAGGGGCATCAGGTGCAGGCGGTGTTGGCCCGGATTGCCCGTCAGGACACCGAGGGCTGGAAGATCGCGGCCACCAGCCAGGCGGGCCAGCAGCACATCAACGTGCCCGGCCCCATGGCAGGTCGGCTGCTTGCGAAGTTCGTGCGCCCGGATGGAGCGGAACTGGACCTCTCGTCCAACCGCATGGGGGTGATGGAAGCGGAGTTCGTGTTCCGCTTTGGCAAGAACATCCCGGTGCAGGACGCGCCGTACTCGCCTGCCGAGGTATTGGAGGCGGTGGATCAGTTGCGGCTGGGCATCGAGATTCCGGATTCGCGCTACATTGATTTCACGCGGGTGGGCAGCGCCCAACTTTTGGCCGACAACGCCTGCGCCAGTTGGATGGTGTTGGGGCCGGAGGTGACGGCGGACTGGAGGGAGCAGGACTTAGCGAACCATGAAGTCCATGTGTTCAAAAACGGCGACGCAGTGGCGCAGGGCGTGGGGCGCAACGTGCTGGACGGGCCTCTGAAAGCGCTGACCTGGCTGGTGAACGACCTGCAGCAGCGCAAGCAGATGCTCTACCGCCACCAGTTCGTCACCACGGGCACCTGCGTGACTCCCGTGCCGATCGCTCCCGGCGACACCGTTGTCGCCGATTTTGGGGAGTTTGGACAGATGCAGACCACGTTCTCACGCAATTGAAGAAGGGTGATGGAAAACGAAAATAACACGGAACAGGCCGAAGAAACGACGACAAAACCCGCAGGTCCGGTGATGATTCCGGTCGCCAGCGGCAAGGGCGGGGTGGGCAAGACCTTCGTCACCGCAAACCTCGCCATCGCCCTTGCCCAACTGGGTAAGCGCGTGGTCGCGGCGGACCTCGACTTTGGCGGGTCCAACCTCTACACCCACCTTGGCTTTGACAACCGGCACCCCGGCATCGCCCACTTCCTCAGTTCCAAGGGTGCGAGCCTGGAGGAATTGCTCGTCAAGACCTCGTTCGACGGGTTGAAGTTCCTGCCCGGCGAGGCCCGCATGCCCTTCCTCGCCAACATGGGGCACTCCCACAAGCAAAAGCTGCTGCTCAACCTCACCAAGCTCGACGCAGATTATGTCTTTTTGGACTTGGGCGCGGGCACCTCGTTCACCGTGCTGGACTTCTTCAGCGTCTCCACCAAGGGCATGCTGGTGACCACGCTGGATTATCCGTCGCTGATGAACATGCTCCAGTTCCTCAAGAACTTCGCCCTGCGCGTGGTGGAACGCGCCTTGCCGCCCAAATCCTACCTGCGCACGATGGTGACGGAGTACATCAGCGACGCCAACACCTCCGACAAGCTCACCCTGCGCGACCTCTTCCATCGGCTGGAGTCCGAATATCCGGACGAAGCCCAGCGGGTGCAAGACCTCTGGGCGACCTTCCGCCCCCACATCGTCTTCAATCAGGGGAGGCACCCGGACGAAATGACGGTGGTGGAAAACCTGCAAGACTCCCTCGCGGCCAACCTTTCGCTCAAGGTGGACTTCTTCGGCTATGTTTTTTTCGATGAGGCCGTGCAGGATGCCTTGCAGCACAAGCATCCGTTCCTTGACATGACCGCCGATTCCCCTGCCGCCGAAGACCTCTATCGGCTCGCCGACCGCGTCATGCGGCTTTGGGACACGCCCATCCGCAACAGCGGCCAACTGCTGCGCAGCAACACCCTCAAGGTTTTCGGCGACCGACAGGACCAGTGAAGGCGGGGCATTTGCCCCCTTGTCTTTCCTGACTCGCCAACCTCGCCCCCCTCCTCTCCCAGCCTTTTTGATTCATGAATTCTGTGCATGAATCAAATGAGGAAATGTCATTTCCCAAAATAGTACAATTCGGATAGGATTAGGTTTTTCGTGTCTATGTAGGATTTGGGTATGAGTCGCATGATTGATTCACTGGGAATGTTGCTATTGAGTTGCGCCCTGTTGGCGATTGGCAACCACCTGCTCAACGTCCTGATCCCGCTGCGCCTCAACGAGGCCGAGGTGGGGACCCTGCTGATCGGCATGGTGATGTCTGCCAATGCGGTGGGGATCGTGCTGGGGTGCTTTTACGGAAAGGCGCTGGTCATCCGGGTGGGGTATGTGCGCACCTTCGTGCTGTCCTGCACCCTGTTCACCGCCATCGTGCTGACCTACGCCCTTTTCACGAACGCCTATGCGTGGCTGGTGCTGCGCATCCTCGGCGGGTTTTGTACCGCCACTGCGTATGTAGTGGTGGAAAGCTGGCTGAACGCCAGTTCCAGCGTGGCAAACCGGGGTCGGGTGTTGGGCTGGTACCTGGTCGTGCATTATGCCGCCACGGCCACCGGACAACTGCTCGTCAACGCCGACGGCCCGAATCCTTACTTCATCTTCATCATTGCCGCGCTGGCGATTGCGCTCTCCATCGCCCCGGTGACATACAGCACGGCTCCGGTCCCAGAATCGCAGGAGACCGAATCGCTGTCCTTTCTCGAACTCTTCCGCATCTCTCCGGTGGGGGTGGTGGGCGTGATTGCGGCAGGCTTCAGCTTTGGCACCACCATGTCCATGTCGCCGATCTTTGGGGATGCACAGGGCTGGACGGTTGCGCAGATTTCCTTCTTCATGGCCTCCGTGACCGGAGGTGCCCTGCTGTTCCAGTACCCGCTGGGTCGCTTGTCTGATGCGTGGGATCGCCGCAAGATGCTGGGGATCGTGCAGGTGTTTGGTGTGGCCACGCTCGCGTGGATGCTGTGGACTCCCCAACTGGCCGGAGACTCATGGGAGATTATCGGGTTGGCGCTGCTGCTGGGGGGCGTGATCGGCAGTGCCTACCCGCTCAGCAGCGCGGTGGTGTTCGACTGGCTCCGCCCCTCCCAGATGGTCGCCGCCACAGGCAGGCTGATCTTCACCTATGCCATCGGAGCCATCGCCGGACCCGCCCTCGTCGCCCTCGTGATGGAAAGCGCCGGACCCGCCGGATTCCCGCTCTTCCTGATCACGGTGCATGTGGTGATGCTGCTCTACATCCTCTACCGCGTGCAGGTCCGCAAAGCCCTGCCGATTGAGGTGCAGGAGGACTTTGTGGTGGTGCCGAGAATACCACCCGGCAACCTCGCCCTCGACCCGCGCACCGACCCGGACTACGATGCCAACGATCCCGGCCCCCTGCTGGAGATTGACCCCGACTATCCAATCGCTCCTGCCTCCTGAGTCAATCGGGTTCGGATGAGTACTCTTGGACCTTCTGCTATGGGTTTGAGTTTTGTGAGTTGCAATCCTTCACGATAAGCGTTATCACTTTGGGATGTTGAACGTCCTGTTGATCGCAAATGAGTGAGGAAAAAGACCTCCGCGCCCTGATTCCGGAGGTGCAACGACACTACCCCACCCACGTCCGCACCGAGCCTGCGCAGGCCACGGAGCAGACGGCGCGGAACGATCAGGCGCTGGCGCGGAGCAACGATGCGGCGAATCACGAAATCACCCGTTTGCAGGAACAGGCCCGCCAGCTTCTGGAGCAGGCCGAGCGCGTCAGTCACGAATCCGGAATCCGCAAGAAAATCCGCGAGGCGCAGTGCGGATTCGATCCCAAGGTGGGTCAGTCGTACTTCCTCTACGAGCGCGAACAGCAGTGCGTCCTCACGCTCATCAGCCCGGACGAGTGGAGCGGCCCTGCCCCCTACGGCGCCTTTCTGGCAGAAGTCCGGCAGCTCCCGGATTTCACATGGGAGGTGTCGTCCACACCGCTCGGCGGTAGTGACGGGCCACGACCAGAATGAGCTGACTCCTGAAGACCGACTTCCCATCTGATGCTTGAATCCGTCCTGATCGCCAATCGCGGGGAAATCGCCCGCCGCATCCTCCGCACCTGCCGCAAGCTCGGAGTCCGCACAGTTGCGGTGCATTCCGAGACAGATGCCAACGCCCTGCACGTTGAGGAAGCCGACGCGGCGTTTGCTCTGGGTGGGCAGACTCCGGCAGACTCCTACCTGCACCTTGACAAGCTGCTGGACGCGGCCCAGCAATCGGGGGTGCAGGCGGTGCATCCGGGCTACGGCTTTCTCTCCGAAAACGCAGAATTCGCCAAGGTGTGCGCCGAGGACGGGCTGGTGTTCATTGGGCCAGCCCCGGAGGTGATCACCTCGATGGGCCGCAAGGACGAAGCCAAGCGAATCATGGCCGAAGCCGGGGTTCCGGTGGTTCCGGGCTATCACGGCGAAGCACAGAAAGCCGATGCCCTGCTCGCAGAAGCGGAGCACATCGGCTGGCCCGTCTTGATCAAGGCCGTTGCAGGTGGTGGCGGCAAAGGGATGCGCGTCGTCGAATCCGCCGAGGCGTTTCCGGACGCTCTGCAAGCGGCCCAGCGCGAAGGCGCGGCAGCGTTTGGCGACGGACGGGTGCTGCTGGAGCGCTACGTCGCCCACCCCCGGCACATCGAGGTTCAGATCCTCGCGGATCAGCACGGCAACGCGCTACACCTCTTCGAGCGCGAATGCTCCTTGCAGCGACGGCACCAGAAGGTGTGGGAGGAAGCCCCTTCCGTGTTTGTGGATGACGACCTGCGCGAACGCATCACTGCCGCCGCCGTGGCTGCTGGAAAAGCGGTCGGCTACACCAACGCGGGCACCGTGGAGTTCCTCGTCGGCCCCGACCGCGAGTTCTACTTCATGGAAATGAACACGCGCCTGCAGGTCGAGCATCCCGTGACGGAGATGATCACCGGACTCGACCTCGTGGAATGGCAGCTCCGCATCGCCGCCGGGGAGAAGCTTCCGGTCACGCAGGAACAGGTGGGACGCTGTGGCCACGCCATCGAGGTGCGGCTTTACGCCGAACAGCCCGAACAGGGCTTTTTGCCCAGCACCGGAGTGCTGGAGCGGCTGGAGTTTCCGGGAACAAAAGCCCGGCTCGAATCCGGGGTGCGGGAGGGCGATGCGGTTTCCGTCCACTACGATCCCATGCTGGCCAAGCTGATTGTGTTGGGACGGAACCGTGCCGAAGCTGTGCGCAAAATGCGGGGGACGCTTCAGCACTGCGGCATCGCCGGACTGCACACGAACCTGCGCTTTCTGGAGCAACTGGCGCGGCATCCGGTCGTGGCCGCAGGTGAGGCGGACACGCTTTTCATCGAATCCCAACTGGAGGAGTTGCTGGGGTCTGGGTCCGGGGCTGTGTTGCACTGGTGTGCGGCCCTCCACCAGCTTCGCCGTCGCGCCACACACCGTCAAGGTAGTGGAGCCATAACAAATGCTGGCATGGCATCCGTTCGTCCTGAGCTTGTCGAAGGGCGAACCCCGTCCATGCTTCGACAGGCTCAGCACGAACGAGGAAGGCCAAGCTACAGACCTCAAGTAGCGGTTTCTCCGTGGGAGCGGTTCGACAACTGGCGACTCTTCGGGACCGAATTGGAAACCGTTGACCTGCAAACCCCGTCCGGAGAGGTTTCGCTTTCCGTGGAAATCGGAGCCGCTGATTCCGGTTCGGCCCCTCGGCAGTTCACGGTGCTTCACGAGGACACGCGCATCGAGTTGGAACTTCAGGAAACGCCGCAAGGCTGGTTGCTCACGGGGCCGAGCTTGCGGTTCCCGTTCCGGATTTTAGAAGAGACGAACTTGCCGGATGCGGCGTTTTGGGTGATCCCCTCCAATCCGGATGCTGACGAAGTGCGCGAACGCTTCACCCCCACGCCCCGGCTGTCGTGGGCTTCTGCCGAGGATTCGCAACAGCCGAGCCTCACGGCTCCCATGCCGGGAACCATCGTGCAGGTGCATGTGTCGGCGGGAGAAACGGTGCGGCGCGGACAGCCACTCCTGACGCTGGAGGCAATGAAGATGGAACACACGCTCTCCGCCCCGGAAGAGGGCGTGGTGGACCACCTGCTCTGCGCCAAGGGCGACTTGGTGGAAGCGCAGGCGCGGCTGGTGGAGTTCCGCACCTCCACGGAAGGGGAAACGCCGTTGTAGAATTGCGGGGTGGCGTGGACAAAAAGCTTGTGACCTGAAGGCGCGGACGATACCTTGACAGTCTGCCAACCCTGATGCGCGACGCGATTTCGCCTAACCATTCTGTTTCACTTTCCGGATGCCGATTCCCTTCAGAAAACTCCTGCTGCTCACCCTGCTCACCTCCCTTGCCGTGCCGTTCGTCGGCATGGCGGCGAAGTCCCTCCCCGATGGATTGTACGCCCGCATGGCGACCTCGCGGGGAGAAATCGTGCTGCGGCTCTTTCCGGACCACGCCCCTAACACCGTGGCCAACTTCGTCGGACTCGCCGAGGGCACCAAGCGATGGCTGGACCCCATCTCGAAAAAGCCGCAACAAAGCCGATTTTACGACGGACTCAGTTTTCACCGCGTGATTCCGAACTTCATGATTCAGGGGGGCGATCCGCTCGCCACGGGTTCGGGCGGGCCGGGCTATCAGTTTGAGGACGAAATCCATCCCGATCTCAAGCATGACCGCCCCGGCATCCTCTCGATGGCCAACGCCGGACCCAACACCAACGGCAGCCAATTCTTCATCACCCACGTCCCCACCCCGTGGCTGGACGGCAAGCACACGATTTTCGGAGAAGTGACCTCCGGGATGGAGGTGGTCAACGCGGTGCAGCAGGGCGACACCCTCGTGAGTCTGAAGGTGGAGCGCATCGGAGCGAAGGCCAAGCAGTTCGATCCCGTGAAAATCGCCGAGCAGGCCAAAGCCGCCCAGCGCAAACTCGCGGAGAAAAACAAGAAGACGCTCCCGAAAACCAACGCCAAGCCGGACCCGAAACGGAAGCCCAGTGCCGGACAGCCGGAAGCCGAGGAAGTCTCGTTGGAACTGATCGTGATCGCCTACCAAGGCTCTCGCGTCTCCAAGACCAACCTCTACTACGATCAGGCAGGGGCCAAAAAGCTTGCTGGGCAGGTCGTGGACCTCGCCCGCCGCAAGGGAGTGGACTTCATGGAACTGGTTTCGCAGCTCACGGACCTTCCAGAGCAAACGCGGGTGCCGATGCTCAGTCGCAAGGGTGCCCCGCCGTTTCTCCAGCCTGCGCTCCGGCTCAAGGTCGGGCAGGTCAGCGATCCGGTGGACTCCCCCTTTGGCTACCTCATTTTTCACCGTGTGACGCTGGAGAAAGTCACGGCGAGCCACATCCTGATTTCGTTCCGAGGAGCCATGCGCTCCACCCAGAACCGGAGCAAGGGCGAGGCGCGGGAAATGGCCAAGCTGCTGATTGCGGATTTGGAAGCCGGGAAGGATTTTGCGGAACTCGCCAAAGCGCACTCCAATGGTCCCTCCGCCCCCCAAGGCGGGCTGCTGGGGTCGTTCACGCGGGGGCAGATGGTCCCGGAGTTTGACAAGGCCGTCTTCGCGCTCAAGCCGGGCGAGGTCAGCGGCATCGTGGAAACACCGTTCGGATTCCACCTCATCAAGCGCCACGAATAGCTGAAGCCGGAAAACCGAACATGCCGAACACGGCAGGCATCATCATCATCGGCAACGAAATCCTCTCCGGCAAGGTGCAGGACGCCAACTCGCCCTACCTCTGCCGCGAGTTGCGCTTCCTTGGGGTGGAACTCTGCCGCATCATCACCATTCCCGATGAGCCGGACATCATCGCCCAGCACGTCCGGGAGTACTCCGATGCCTACACCTGGGTGTTCACGAGCGGTGGCATCGGCCCCACCCACGACGACGTGACCATTGACTCGGTCGCCGCCGCCTTTGGAAAAGCCGTGATTTCGCATCCGCGCCTGGAAGCCTTGGTGCGCTCGTACTACGGCGACCAAACCAATGAGGCTCACCTGCGCATGGCCCGGATGCCGGAGGGTGGGGAACTGATCGACACTCCTCCGTTGCAATCCCCCTTGTTGCTGGTGGAAAACGTCTTTGTCTTTCCCGGTGTCCCGGAACTGCTCAAGAACCGCTTTTCGCTGCTCAAGGAACGCTTTCAGTCCGACCCGATTCATCTCAGGCAAATCTACCTCAGCGCCAACGAGGGGCAGATCGCCGACGCGCTCAACGAAACACTTGCCGCCTTCCCGGAACTCATGCTCGGCTCCTACCCTGCGCTCTGGAACAAGGACTACAAGGTGCGGCTCACGCTGGAATCCCGCAGCGAGTCATACTTGGAGGACGCCTTCCTGCACTTGCAGGCGAAGCTCCCCCAAGATGAAATCGTCCGGGTCGAATAGGATGGGCACGCTGCGTTCGCTCACCGAACGGTTCCAGAACCGTGGTCCACTGCTCCATGTGGTGCTGGACGGCTGGGGCGTGGGACGCGAGGACGAGTTCAACGCCATCCACCGCGCCACCTTGCCCAACTGGTCCCGGCTTGTGCAAACCTGCCCCTACACCCAGCTTTGGACGCACGGCCAGTATGTGGGGCTTCCGGACGAGCAGGATTTGGGCGGATCCGAAGTGGGGCACATGACGATGGGGGCTGGCGAAGTCAAGGAGCAAGGCCCGACCCTGATCAAAAACCTGATCCGCACCGGAGCGTTTTTTGAGAGTCATGTCCTGCAAAAGCTCACGCAAAACTGCGTCGCCCACGACGTGCCCCTGCACCTGCTCGGCCTGCTTTCTGACGGCAACATCCACAGTCATCTCGATCACACCATCGCGCTCATCGAACATGCCTTCCGCTCCGGAGTGCGGCGTTGCTACATCCACGCGCTGCTGGACGGACGCGACGTTCCCGTGCAGTCGGCGACTGATTACACAGACCAACTCGAAAAGCTCTTCCACGACCTCCGGCAGCAGAATCCAGAAATGGATTACGCCTTTGCCAGCGGCGGCGGACGCGAGCAGGTCACGATGGACCGCGACCAGAATCAGGCGAAAATCGAAGCAGGCTGGAACCTTCACGTCCGAGGCCAGAGCGAAAACCAGTTCACGAGCATCCGAGGAGCCATCGAGCATTTCCGCAAGCTCCAGCCGGAGGTCATTGACCAAGATTTGCCCGGATTCGTGATCACCCGCAAGGGCCAGCCGGTCGGCCCCATCGGAGAGGGGCATTCCGTGATCTTCACCAATTTCCGGGCGGATCGGGCGCTGGAGTTCACCACCGCCCTGCTGGCAGACGACTTTCCGCACTTTGACCGCAGCCCGCACCCCAACGTGGTGTTCGCGGGCATGACGCAGTATGATCAGGACAGCGAATTTCCAGAGGATTTCCTAGTCGGCACGACCAGCGTGGTGCATCCCTTTGGAAGCCGCATCCTCGATCTCGGCCTCAAGCAGTTCCGGCTGACCGAAACACAGAAATTCGCCCACGTCACCTTCTTCTACAACGGGGGGCGCAAGGAGCCGCTCGATGCAGAGCGCGAACACTATCACCTCATTCCTTCCGATCAGGTGCAGAGCTTTGCAGAAAAACCTGCGATGAAGGCACGGGAAATCGCAGCCAAGGGTGCAGAATGGGTGCAATCCGGAACCTTCGATTATGGCTTGATCAACTTCGCCAATCCCGACATGGTGGGACATTCCGGGAACCTGGAGGCCGCGACTCAGGCGGTCGAGGTGGTGGACGAGGTCTTGGGAAAACTGACCAAAGCCGTGGATTCCGCAAACGGGGTGATGGTGATCACCGCCGATCACGGCAACGCCGACGAGATGCGGGTGCGCAACAAAAAGACACAAGCCTGGGAACCCAGCACCAAGCATTCGCTCAACCCCGTGCCGTTTCTGATCTACGACCCCAAGTACGATGGCTCGTACCACCTCAAGCCCTATGGCCCCGACCACAACAACAACCTGAGCCACATCGCCGCCACCAACTTCGTGCTGCTCGGCCAAGCGATTCCAGATGACCTCGCACCCCCGTTGTTCACGACCTAACCGACATGATCTGACATGACCAACATCACCTGCATTGGCGCAGGCTACGTCGGCGGTCCCACGAT
>CAZQXS010000049.1:0-14942 GCA_964597275.1 uncultured Pseudomonadota bacterium
CGTTCGTGCTGAGCCTGTCGAAGCATGAACGGGGTTCGCCCTTCGACAGGCTCAGCACGAACGGAGATTTCGCATACAGCTTGACGCCGCATTTATTCTGCGCCAGAATCACCGTTCTCCATGAGGGTATAGCGTGGATTGAGGGAAACAGTCAAACGCAGTCCGCATCCCGGTGGACATTTTAGCAAATTCCATTAAACTGAAAGCCATTCAATGCCGTTTTCAGGGGAACGGCACTTTTTCAAACCAATCACCTAGGAGTGCAACACGATGCCCCTGCCTGTAGAAGTGACCGCCCCCGCCCAGCCCGGATTCGATTCCATCCTCACCCCCGCCGCCCTCGAATTTGTCGCGGACCTCAACCGCGAATTCAATCCCCGACGCAAAGAACTGCTGGCGCGTCGTCGCCAGATCCACGCAGAGATTCAAGCTGGAAAACGCCCGACGTTCTTGGAGGCCACCCGCGAAGTCCGCGAAGGCGACTGGCAGGTTGCGCCGATCCCAGAGGATCTGCAGGACCGCCGCAGCGAGATCACGGGTCCGGTGGACCGCAAGATGATGATCAACGCCCTCAACTCCGGGGCGTATGTCTTCATGGCGGATTTGGAGGACTCGAACACCCCGCATTGGAACAACCAGATTCAGGGGCAGATCAACCTGCGGGACGCTTACGGCCGCACCATCTCCTTCACCAATCCGGACGGCAAGCACTACGCCCTCAAGGACGGGCGGCTTGCGGTGATGGTGGTCCGTCCGCGTGGCCTGCACATGGAGGAAAAGCACCTGCTCGTGGAGGGCGAAACCACCTCCGGTTCGCTGATGGACGCGGGGCTGTACCTCTTCCACAACGCGCAGCGCTCGCTGGATGCCGGAACAGGTCCGTACCTCTACCTGCCGAAAATGGAGAGCCACCTGGAAGCGCGCCTCTTCAACGACGTGTTCACCTGGTCGGAAAAACGCCTTGGCGTTCCCCACGGCACCACCAAGGCGACGGTGCTGATCGAGACCATCCTGGCGGCGTTCGAGATGGAGGAGATCATTTACGAGCTACGCGACCACATGGCCGGACTCAACGCAGGCCGCTGGGACTACATGTTCAGCGCGATCAAGAAGTTCCACCACGATTCCGACTTCCTCTGGCCGGATCGCTCGCAGGTGACGATGACCGTGCCGATGATGCGGGCGTACACGGAACTGATGGTGCAGACCTGCCACAAGCGCGGCGCCCACGCGATTGGCGGAATGGCGGCATTCATTCCCAGCCGTAGGGATGCCGAGATCAACCGCGTGGCCTTGGCCAAGGTGCGCGAGGACAAGGAGCGCGAGGCCGGCGACGGTTTTGACGGCTCGTGGGTGGCGCACCCGGACCTGGTGCCCACCTGCACCGAGGTCTTTTCTGCAAAATTCGAGGAAGGGCGCGTCAATCAAAAGCACCGGATGCGGGAAGACGTGAGCGTGGCGGCGGAACAACTGATTGATTTCACCATCCCGGGGGGCAAGGTCACTGACGCTGGAGTGCGCCTCAACATCCGCATCGGCATCCAGTACATCCAAGCGTGGCTGCGAGGCAACGGGGCGGTTGCGCTCTACCACCTCATGGAAGATGCCGCCACCGCCGAAATCTCGCGCTCGCAGATTTGGCAGTGGATTCAGCATCCGGAGGGCAAGCTGGACGATGGACGCAAGATCACTGCCGACATGATCCGCTCCATGATTCCGGAAGAACTGGAGGTGATCCGCAAGGAACACGGAGCCGGATTCCACGAGGAAAGCACCCGTCAGGCAACGGAGTTGTTCACCTCACTGGCCCTCGCGGAGGGGTTTGAGGAATTCCTGACCACTCCCGCCTACGAACTGGTGGACTGAGCCTGCGTTTGGGGGGAAAGTGCCGCCTCTTTTCGGAAGGGGTGGTACTCCTCCGCATGTTCGAGACCGCTGGCGATGGCTTGCTGTTCACGGGTGACGAAATCAGCGATGGCCTTGCGAAATGCCGGATCGCCAATCCAGTGGGCGCTGTAGGTGAGCGAGGGCAGGAATCCGCGCTGGAGTTTGTGCGGTCCCTGCGCCCCGGCCTCAAAAAGCTCAATCCGGTTTTGGATCGCGTACTCAATCGTCTGGTAGTAGCACAGCTCAAAATGCAGGCTGCGGAATTCCTGCGTGCAGCCCCAGTAGCGTCCGTACAGCCGTGCCCCCTTGTGAAAGTTGAGCGTTCCCGCCACGCACTCCCCGTCCTTGAGTGCAAGCACCAGCAGCACTTGTGAGGTCATGCGCTCCAGCACTTGCTGGAAGAACTCGCGGGTGAGGTAGGCGTTCGACCACTTGTGGTGGATGGTGGAGCGGTAGAAGCGGTAAAACAGGTCGGCGTGCCACGGTTGCAGCGCATCGCCGCTGAGCCAGACGATCTCCAGCCCCTGTTCCCGGACCTGTCGGCGCTCCCGCAGGATCTCCTTGCGCCGCCGGCCCTTCAGGGAACTCAGAAACTCCTCAAAATCCGCATAGCCCGGATTCCTCCAGTGGAACTGGTAGCTGTGCCGAACCAAGAAGCCTGCGTCCTCAAAGTCCGCAACCTCGGATTCCGGAATGAAGAGGAAGTGGAGCGAACTGCCCAAGGAGCTTTTCAGCAACGAACGCGCTTCGGCGAGCAGTCGGGACTTGACCGCCGTTTGCGGTGCCTCCGGATGCACCAGCAGCCGTGGCCCGGTGGCCGGGGTGTAAGGAATCGCGCAGGTGAGCTTGGGGTAGTAGGGAAGCCCATGACGCTGGTAGGCGTTGGCCCACTCCCAATCGAAGATGTACTCCCCGTAACTGTCGGTCTTCAGGTAAAGCGGAACCGCGCCCACAAGTTGGCCGTGGTCATGGAGCAGGAGGTGCTGAGGCAACCAGCCGGTCTCGTCACCGACACAGCGGGTTGCCTCCAGGGCTTGGAGGAAGTGGTGTTCGAGGAAGGGGAAGTCGGCCCCGATGAGCGCGTTCCAAGCATCGGGGCTGACGTGATGCAGCCCGTCTATGACACGGGCCTCCATCCGCTAAAAGTACTCCGGGCGCAGACCTTTGGCTTCCTCGATCATGGAGTTGCGGAGCTTGTTGATCTTCATCTGATCCGTGGCCCACTCCAACACCTTGCGGGCATAATCCCGCGAGAATCCGAGCTTGCCGCCCACCGCCTTGAACAGTTCCGCCTCCTTTTTGGTGACCCGGCCATCCATGACGATGATGGAGGAAAGGAAGAAAAACACGACGGCGCAAACATCCCGTTCCTCCTTGAGCTCCGTGATCTCGATCTCTTCCTTGCTCTTGACCCTTCCCATCAGTGCCTCGGCCTCCTCCTTGGTTTCTAGCAGTTCCAAGGCATCGCGCAGCGCGGGCAGTTCCTCCTGGCCAATCAACCCATCGGCGATCAGCATCCCGGTCATGGTGGTGGCAACCCAGCGCCGCGTGTCGGTGCTGAGGTTCTGGATGAACGCATCCTCAAGTCTTAATCGGAACATGGGCCTCCGTGGAAGGGGTTCTGGTTCATTCTCCCGGACCCGGCTCAATTGCTCCCGGTCAGGGACTGCATCAACACTAGCAGCAGGACAAGGACTGCGCCAGCAACGAAAAAGAGGTGCAGGTAGTAATACGCGGGCTTCGTGGCCTTGAGGTCACTTAGCACCTTCAAGTAATGCGAGAAAAGGCGGGTCACGCTCAAGCTGTTTTTGCATCGGGTTCTTTCAGGCTGGTCACGTTCCAGACCTGATCAAGGGTGTCTTTCTGCTGAATGATCTCGGATTTTTCCTGCTCCAGTTGGGCCACGGTTTCCTGAAGCCGGGTGTCTTTCTGCTGAATGATCTCGGATTTTTCCTGCTCCAGTTGGGCCACGGCGGTTTGCAGTTGCTGAGAGCTTGCGGCTTTCACGGACTGCATTTCCATGGTGGATTGCTGGTGGAGCTTGGCGACCAACTGCTGGTATTCAGTGAGGGTCTGCTCCTTTTCCTCGTAAAGGGTTTGCACCTTGGCCAGCGTTTCCTGCATTTCCTGCATTTCCTTCAGGTCTTGCTGACGGCGCTGTTCGATGGCCTGCTGTGGGTCAAACTGCTGGATCGCCTCAAGCTGCTCCTCAAACTGAGCAAGTTGCAGGTCTTTGGATTGGAGGACGGATTCGGTGACGGCGGCGTTGTTCTTTGCCTGAAGGATGTACATGAACGCAATGATCGCGAGGACATCCACAAAGTAGGTAAGCGACCGCATCGAGTTGTCACTGCGGTCTTTTCGGAAGACGCTGAGCATGGGGCCGGGCTTAGTTTGTGCTTGCTCCCATCTCGATGTCCCGGAGCTGGGCGACCACGGGGCTGAGTCGGTCACTGCGGGCGGGATGATCCTCAATGGCGGTTTCCAGCAGGACCGCCACTCCGGAAAGCGCCATTGTCTCCGAAGCAGTCAAAGTCGGGAAGGCTCCTGTCAAAGCCAGTCCGAGGTTGAAGAGATCCTCCCGGAATCCCTCCACCTCCGGAGTCTGCCATGCGGCCTCCATGGTGGTGCTGAGATGATACAGGCTGCTGGAGTCGTTGGTGGATTCCCCAAGAATCTTCATCATCTCCGCAGGTTCCTCTCCGATGGCTTCCATCACGGCATGAGCCAGGGGATGCTCCTTCGTGTCATACGTCTTGATGTGGTCAATAAAATCCTGCCGCTCCTTTGACTCAATGATTCCGTCTGCACCGGCAATGGCCTCGAAAACGGCGAAGGGGGCGAGCTTCAACCGGCGCTGCTGCTCCGGTGTGTACTGATTCAGGATGGTGGGCATGTTAGGATGTTGATTTTTTACTGCCAAATGGGTCTGGTTTTTATGGGTGACACAACTCTGCAATGATAGCGCATCACTCAATACAACACAACAACCCTCGAAAAATCCTGCTCAAGCCTCTTGTGCGAATGAACAATTATCTCCTGCGTCTCGCCCTCTGTTTGCTGCTGCTGTTCTTCACAACACCTGTGCCTGACGGGCTTGCCCAAGCCCGTGTCCTGCGAGCCGGGATTCGGGTGGCGGTGGATGCAAAAATCCGCACCCTCGACCCCGCCCGTGCCACAGGAAGGCTTGCGCGGGAGATCATCGGCAACACCTATGATCGGCTGGTGGAGTACGATCCCGGAACTCCCGGAGGGCATTACGGTCTGCTGGCGGAGTCTTGGAGCGTCAGTGAGGATCAGCAGACGTTCACCTTCCGGTTGCGCACCAATCCCAAGTTTCGCTCCGGCGCGGAAGTCACGGCGCACGATGCCGCCTTTTCGCTCCAACGTCTGGTTCGGATGCGCAAATCCACCCCGCTCCCGTTTCGGATGTTCGGCTGGACACCGAAATCGATGGAGTCGTTGATTCAGGCTCCTGATCCTTGGACATTGGTGCTGAAAACCACCCAGCCGCTGGCCCCCAGCTTTGTGCTGAACGCCCTGACGATGCCAATGGCGTCCGTGGTGCAGCGCGAGCTTGTCCTCACGCACGAGCAAAAGGGAGATTTGGGAGCAAAGTGGCTGGCGCAGCACCATGCGGGGTCGGGACCGTTTGTGTGGGAAGCGTGGAGTTCCAAGAATTTTGTGATCACACGAAACCCCGCGTACTGGAATGGGGTTGCTGCACTGGAGGGCGTGGAGTTTGTGCAGCTTGAAAAACCGGAGGCGCGGCTACAGGCGTTGCAAAACGGAGAAGTGCAAGTGGCCCGTGGCCTGGGAGTGGAGGAGGTCCGTGCCCTCGCAAAATCGGATTGGGTGCAGCACACGATTCCACGAGGTGCGATCTACTACCTCGCCCTCAATCTGGAAAACCCGCATCTGCGGAAAGGCAAGGTCCGGCAAGCCCTGCGGAGGCTGGTGGACTATCAGGGCTTGGAAAAACAACTGGAAGGGCAGGTTCAGGTGCATCCGGGGTTTGTGCCCTCCGGATTGCTGGGAGCTTTGCCGCCCAAGGGGTTTGGACGGGATGTGGCACGCGCCCGGCAACTGCTGGCGGATGCCAAACTCCGAAAAGGCTTTTCCCTGCGACTGGATGCCGACCGCGATTTCCCGTTCCAAACGATGGCCCGCTCCATCAAGGAGGCGTTCGCGCAGGCGAAGGTTTCGGTGAAGCTGGTCTTGGATTCGGGCAGGAACACGCTCGTGCGCTACAAGGCGCGGCAGCACGACCTCTACCTCGGCGTCTGGTATCCGGATTTTCCGGACCCGCAAAACAATGCGGTGGCCTTCGGGTACAATCCTGCCAGCGATTCACAGCCGCGCTCGCTCTCCTACCGCAACAACTGGGCGACTCCGGAAAAGTGGTCGCAGCGCGTTCTGGAGGGCATCCGCCTTGCGGACGTGGGGCAGCGGCGGCAGCATTACGAAGCACTCCAGCGCGAACACCAAGCCCTCTCGCCCTTCATCATCCTGTTTGAAAGCGCGGAAACCCTCGCACACGCGTCGGAGGTCTCCGGGCTGGTTTTCGGCACCCGCCCCGAACACACCCTCTACCAGTTCGCGTACCACCCCTGAGACTTCCTAGAGGCCAAGGGCAAATTGGATGGCCTGACCCACCTGTTGCATCTTGCTGGGAGGAAGCTGTGTGAGGCGATGCCCAGCTTGGCTTTGTCCACCGTTTGGATATGATCCAGATTGACGACGCAATCCTGTTTCATGCTGTCCTCTGTTGAAAGCAATACCTCGCTGGGAATGTCCCGGATCGTTGAAGTGATGGGGGGCTACGGTCACTTCACCAAGGTAGTCCAAAATGGAATTGCGAGTCAGGATGAGAACCGGGCGTTTTTTGTCAGGAGCCTTGAAGGTGTACCACCGGATTTCGCCTCGCAACATCAGTCACCCCACTCCTGCTCGTCTTCCCAAACCGAAAACTCACCCGGTTGGACGGGATGAGTCTGGTACCCCTCACGATGCTTTTCTTCGGCACAACGGATGTGCAGTCGGTCGAGAGCATCGCTCAGAGCCTGTCGGGTGAAGGCGGAACGAGAGGTTTTCAGTTCCCGGGTCACTCGGTCCACTTGCTCGACCAGCTCATGATCCAGCGTCATTTGAATCGTTCGCATTTTGCCTCCAAGGAACGTGGAAAAGAATCGCTAGTCTAATCCACATAACGCCGAGACACAAGACGGGCTTGTCGTGAACGGACTTCCGGGTTTGCGCTAAAAGTGCCGGGTTTGGTTGAAGGTGCGGACGGCGTTGGTGATGCCGTGCAGGGTGAGGGGTTCCATCGGCATGACCTCCTGAATGTAGGGAGCCACGGTGCGGGGCCAGTAGGGGGCGGGGGTGGGGTTGAGCCACATCATGTAGGGAAAGTGATCGCGGAGGGTTTGCAGGTTGCGCACGCTGGGAGTGGCGGATTCCTCGCGGTACTCGATGGAGCCAAACGGGGCCAGCAGCTCGTGTGCGCCCATGTAGGCGTCTCCCACGAAAAAGACACGGTAGTCCGGGCTGTGTTCGAGCAGCTTGCGGATGGCGACGGGCTTGCGGCGCATCTCGTCCTCATAGACCTGATCGTACACCGCATTGTGGAAGTAGTAGGATTTGAGGTCGTGGGGAAAGCGCCGTTTGATTTTTCCGAAGAGCGACTGCACCTTGCGGGCGTGGGTCCACATGGAGTTTCCGCCGTTGTCCAAGAGCAGAATCACGCGGGTGCGGTCGGTCTGCTCGCGCAGAAAATGAGGAACAACGATCCCCGCGTTGCGTCCGGTGTTCTCCACGGTGAGGTCCACGTCAAGGCGGCGGTCATCGGTGGAATCGTGCAAATCCTGAAGGGCTTGCAGGGCGGCATCGAGATGATCGTCGGCGAGGGGCGCGTCAAGGTCCACCGGGTAAAACGCCGGATCGCCCAAGACCTTGCGGGCCGAACCCGCATGCCCGGCACCGCCCACGCGGATGCCCCCAACCCCTTGCCCGGAATGTCCGTAGGGCGAGTGTCCGTGACTGCCAATCCAGTGCCCCCCGCCGCTGTGCGGAGCCTTTTGCTGCTCCGCCACCCGTTTCATGCGGTCGAGCAGTTCCTCCATTGAAATGCCGGAGTAGTCCACCAGCTTGTCGGAGCGGTTGGGCGGCCCGCCTCCGGGGCCAGTGGCGGAATCGGCGAGGTCGGGGTTGTCCTTGTCCAGATGCTCGCGGGCGTCCAGTTCCTTGACGATGTTTTTGGGCAGGTCCGAGTCCATCACCTCGTTGAGGAAACGATCCACCAATTCTTCCCAGTTGACCGCACCTTCGGCTTTTCCGGTGTCGAGCTGCTGGGCGAGCCAGTGTTCAAACGCCGGGGAGTTGCGCACCGCGTCGTTGAGGGTGCGGTGGACTTTGGTGTCGATTCCGAGGAAGTGTTCCCAAAACGCAAGCGTGTAGGGTGCAAAATCCCGCTTGGATTTGCAGACAAGCATCCGGGCGACTTCGTGCAGCGAGCCGAGGTTGCTCACCAGTCCCAGCTCAAAGGTGCGGTAGAGGTCGAGCAGCACCCGGACATCGGCATCGAGTCCGTAGCGTTTGAGAGTGTGCGGAAAGCTGCTGAGCATCACATCTCGTTGGCCATTCCGTAGCGGCGCATGAGTTCCCGGGTTTTCTGGAGCCGGGGCTTGTAGCGTCCGTCACGCTCGGCAGCGGCGAGCATGGCCTTGTGGGCCACCCGGAGCATCTGCTGGAGGGCCTCGTGCGTGATCATCAGCAGCGGGCGGTGCAGATGCACGAACTGCACGAGGTCCATGTACTCGCCCATTGCCGAGAGGTCCTGATCCTTGGGGTGGTCAATCTTGATGAGTTGCAAGCCCTTGCGAAACGCATTGAACGCCTGCCGGAAAGTGGGGGGGATGCCGGATTTCGCAGAGAAGTCCCCGTGTTCGTAGCGCAGGATGTAGAGCCGCGTGGCCTCCAGACGGATGCGCGCCTCCATCAGGTAGGACTGTGCGGAATGCGGTTCGACCTCCTGCATCCGTGAGGCGACCATCAACCCCAGCGAATGCAAAGGCGGAACTTCGCGGATGAACTCCAGCGTTGCTGCAACCTTGCGGATCAGCAGCGCCTCCTTGTCCGGAACCACCCGGTTGGCGGCGACATCCCCAAGAAACCCGCCCTCGAAAATACGCGGATCCTGACGGTTGAGGTCCGAGAGGTCGAGCGGGATGGTGAAGCCCGACTTGAGCCGCTTCATGAGGTCGCCCCCCTGCCGGATCATGCGGTTGGCGCAGCGCATCTCCTGCCCCACCACCTGATGTTCGGGATCCACCTCTTCCTCCTCCAGTCCGTCCACGAGGTCTTTGATCGAGAGGCGGTCAATGTTGACCCGCCCCAACTGCTTGGAGCGCAGGGAGACGATCTTGTGCTTGCCGAAGTGGATCAGGCGGTTGAGGTAGCGCTGGTAGGCCTGAAGGGCGACTTGGAGGTTGCGCGGGGTGATGTGCCCAATGTAAATCGGCAGCGAGGCCTGAATCAGCAGATCCCGGTAAACAGTGAACTTCGCCTTCTTCCGCGAGGAGAGCGCGGCATGGACCAACTGAATGCGCGGAGGGATGACGGCGGGATCGGACTCCAGCGCATCAATCCACTCCTTGGACTCTTGCTCCCCCACCAAGGGGAGCAAGACCCGCCCCGTCAGGTGTCCCGCATGTTCCAAGCCCCCTTCCTCGGCCTCGCTGAAGAGAAAGCCCTTCAGTTTCTCGACAATGGACTGCTTGTGGACACGGCGCGCCTCTTCTGTGAGGCCCACAAGGTGTTGCTGGATTTTCCCGAAGTTGAGATGCTTCAAGCTTCGGGAGGCAGGTTTGGTGGGATCCTCCGATTCCACCAGTTCCGCCTCATCAACACTGGCCATGCCAACCGCTACCTGGAGGAGTTTTGCAAAAACACATGGACCACATGGGGTGCGAAGACCACCATGGGTTCCGGAAGTGGAGAAAATTGCATGAATTCAAGCTGCTCAAGTGCCAACTGGTCAAAATCCTCCAGCCCGCTCGTTTTCAAAAGCCGTTGATTGAGCAATTCACCGTTTACGCCAATTTCGAGTTCCACCAGAACTTTCATGCCCGTTTGATACACTTGCAGGGCGTAACTCACATCCTGAAGCTTCGTCATCAGGTACTGGTTGTACGCCTGCGCCGCCACATCGTAGGGGTCCGGTGTGGGCTGCTCAAAGAGCTTTTCGAGCGAGTCGGACTCGGCTTCCGGGCGCAGTTCCTCTTCATATTCCTCCTCCGACAGCTCTTCGGCAAGCGGAAGTTCGGTGGCTCCCTGCTCCAGTTCCTCCTGAAACTCCTTGGCCCAATCGTCTGTTTGCGATTCTGGAGCCGCCGCCTCGTCGCTTTCTGCCACGGGTTCCTCCACGGAATCGGTTGCTGGCTTTTCGGGAGTCTCGGAAACGACAGGCGTTTGGGCTTCCTCCGGAGCGGGCTGTTCGTCAACGAGGGCGTCTTGCTGGGTTGCCGTGGCGTCTTTCTCCGCTGTTGCTTCTGGAGCCTTGGGGGTTTCCTCCGGAACGGCAACAGCGGGCACTTCCGGTTGCTCCGTTTTCCAGACTTGCTGGAAGAGCGGAACGAGCCGGGCTAGCAGTTCTGGAGTTTCGCAGGCAACGCACAACTCTGTGCCCAACGCAGTCGTGATCATGGGCTGATCCACACGCACCCGCTTGAGCCGAAGCTGTGTGGTTTGTTGCTCTCGGACGATTTGCAACAGCAGCAGGTCCGAGGCTTCGTAGAGCAAATGGAGCGTGTGAAAATGTTCCTTGAGGACGCGGTCACAGCGTGCGGAGGCGCAGTCGTCCGGGTCAGTCGAGGCAAGCCCCTCCATCTCCAACGGGCGCAGCACCCTTGGAGAAAGCAGGTCCGCTTTGCCAATGGCAATTTTCTGAAGGCGGTTGCCCAGCATGGTCACGAGCGTCCGGGGGATCTCTCCGACGGGCTGGGAGGTGCTGACCAGAACACGGCCCGCCCAAGCGTTGGTGCCCACCCACAGGAGCAGTCCCGCAATCAGCAGGCGCAGGCGGCATGCGTTCAGAGTTCGGATCGTCAAGCTCGGAGTCAATTTCAGCCGTGAGGAAAGATAGGGTTGCAATGGCAGGCGGCTTCCCATACCATGTCATACGCATGTTCGATCAAGCAAGGCGAATGCCTGCTGACGGTTTTACGCACCACCTTGGAATTGTCCCATGACCGCATTATCAATCCAGCTCACCCTACTCATCATCGCCCTTGTGGTCGCGCTGCCCTTCGCACTGGGCTGGCTCTACTACATGTTTGATCCGCACGAAAAGAAGAACCCTTCCGCCTAATCCTCCGCTCCCCTTCCGGCTCTTCTCCAAAGCCACAGCGCCACAGCGCCGGAGAGAATCAGGTTTGAGAAGAGCAGGGGGTAGTGTTGTGTGAAGCCTGTGAGCCGCACCAGCGGCATCACGAGAAACACATCCACCCCCAGATTCCACAGAACCCAGTACACCACGATCAGGAAGCGGACGCGCTCGGTGTTCCGAGCCAAAGACTCGTCAGGAGCCGCCGGAGCCGCATCTTCGGTGGGGGATTCAGGCTGAGGTTCGGTTGTGGTTGTCATGTTGCGGTCAGAGGTCGTCAATCAGAAAAAGCACCAGTTGCTTGGGGCCGTGAACGCCGTACACCAGCGTCTGCTCGATGTCGGCGGTTTTTGAGGGTCCGGAAATGAGCAGGGCGTTGGTGGGCATCCCCTGCGACCAGCCTTCGCGGGTCATGGCTTCCAGAAACGTGTTGTGGATCGTTGAGGCGTACAGCACGGCCAAGTGGATCGGCGGCACCAGCGAGAGCAGGCGCGGCTCCTGCGGAGTCGGCCAGACCACCAGCGTTCCGGTTTCGGCAATTCCACTGCGCACGGAAGTGATCCCGGCATCAATCTCGAAGAGCAAATCCTTGGCCTGCTCGATGGGTTCGGCGTAGGGAACCAGCTCCGGGACTGTTTTCGGAGTGCGCTTTTTCAACGCCCCCAGCCGAGCCTCCAACTCGGACCCGGAGCCGATCAACAGCCGCCGGATGTGCTTGTCGGCGATCACACCACGGAACACCTTCCCGAAACCGCGCTCGGTGCACTCGATCACTTCGGTGTGAACCGCGCTCATCAAGTCGCGCACCCTCCGGATTCGCTCTCGCGGCTCCCACTGCATGGATTCGATCACTCCGTAATCCAGCCGCTCTGGGATCTCACGCCCTGCCCGCCGCTTGAGGCGGTGGAGGATGTTGCTGCGGGTGAGAGTTTCGTAGGGCGTGGGTTCGGCGGTGTCAGGCATCCGGAATCCCTGCGGCTTGGGTGAGTTCGTGGAGGGATTTTTCCGCAAACCTCGGCTTGTTGCGAACCGAGGTCCACGCTTTCAGGATCGGGGCGTTAGGCGGCACTGCGTTTCCAAAGCGCGTGATCGCCTTGGCTTTGAGCCGATAAACTCCCGGATTGCTGAACACCTGTGACCAGCCCTTCCACACCCACTGCTCGGCCCGGGCCTTCAAGCCCTTTGCGGAAGTGGCGGGTTCCTGAAGTCCGTCCTTGGATTTCTGTTCTCGCAGCTTGAGCAGGATGTCGGTGATTGGAATCTTGACGGGACAAATTTCCACACACGCGCCGCACAGGCTGGAGGCTGAGGCGAGGTGTCCCGCTTGGTGCAGCCCCTTCATTTGCGGAGTGAGAATTTTGCCGATGGGTCCGGGATAGACGGAGCGGTAGGCATGACCTCCAATGCGGGCATAGACCGGGCAGTGGTTGATGCACGCGCCGCAGCGGATGCACATCAGCGTGTCTTGCAGCAGGTCATCCTCGTACATCTGCGAACGCCCGTTGTCCAACAACACCAGATGCACCTCCTGCGGACCATCCCGCTCCCCCGCCTTGCGCGGAGAGGTGATCATGTTAAAGTAGGTCGTGATCGGCTGTCCGGTCGCAGAACGTGGCAGCAGGCTCAGCAGCGGGGGGACGTTCTCCAGACGTTCCACGACCTTCTCAATGCCCATCAACGCGACATGGACCGGGGGGAGCGTCGTGCAAAACCGACCGTTGCCCTCGTTTTCGACGAGGCACAGCGTCCCGGTTTCGGCGACCGCAAAATTGACCCCGGAGATGCCGAGGTGCGCGTCGTGGAACTTGCGCCGCAAGACCTCGCGGGCAAGAGCGGTCATCTCATCAGCACTTTCCGTGCGCTCCGGACTCACCCCCTTTTCCTCAAACAAATCCGAGATCTGCCCCTTGTTGAGGTGGATCGCGGGCATGATGATGTGCGAGGGCAGTTCCTGATTGAGCTGCACGATGTATTCGCCCAAGTCCGATTCCAAGGATTCGATCCCGTGGGACTCCAGGTAGTGGTTCAGTTCCATCTCCTCCGAGACCATGGACTTCCCCTTGACGAAATACCGCGCCTGATGCCGCTGGGCGATGGTCAGGACAATGCGGTTGGCATCCTCGATGGTTTCCGCCCAATGCACCCGAATGCCGTTTTTTTGGCAATTCGTCTCCAACTGCTCCAGCAGTTCCGGGAGCTTGCGGATTGCGTTCTTGCGAATGCGGCGGGCCAGTTCGCGCAGGCGTTCGGTCTCATCCAAGACCGGAAACTGGTCACGGCGCTTCGCCATCAGTCCGTCCATCGCCCTCCGGAAATTACGCCGCAGTTGCGGGTTGGCCAAGGCGTCGGCGGATTCTTGCTCGAAGGCGACTGCGGAAGGTTCGTGCATGGGTTTCCGGGGCTAAAGAGGCTGATGTTCCAGAGCAAATGTGTGGACGGAGAGGATGTGCCCCTCCACTCTTGGGTTCAACACAAGCAGGTCTTGGTCTCCACCACAACCTTCATTGCCTTGAAGCCCGATAATCACGGATTTCCTGTTCGATCTCCTCATCCGTGATTTCGCGGAGTTCCTCTCGTTGGCGGAGTTCTTGGGCAAGCACTTGCCACTCTTGGAAGAACAACTCCGCATCTTGCTCCTTGGATGAGATGGTCACTTTGACTTCGGTTCCGGGCTGAAAGGGCAGGTTCATGAGATGGATTTCTCCATGTGCTTGAACCAAGGTGTTCGTTCCGTATCCGTTCATGGGCCTCTTATGCCGTGGGTTGTGTCCGTTCCCAAAGGAAGTGTGCGAGGTGTTTGGACTTCACCGGATGGCCCTCATGGTCAATGGCTCCGGCGATGTTCATGAGGCAACCGCAGTCCGCGCTGAGCAGGCACTCGGCTCCGGTGCTGCAGACATCCGTCACCTTGTCCTGCACCATTGCGCCGGAGAGTTGGGGTTGCTTGACCGCAAAGGTTCCGCCGAACCCGCAGCACTCGTTCTCACGCTCAAGCTCAACCAATTCAACGTTTTGGAGTTGTCTTAGCAATTGCTTGGCCTCGTCGCCCAAGCCCATCTCGCGCTTGGCGTGACAGGAGGTGTGCCACGTCACTCGGATGGGGGAGCCGTGGTCTTCCAGTTCCACCTTGAGGACGTTGACCATGAACTCCGACCATTCGAAGATGCGCTCCGAAAACCGTTGCACTTCCGGGAGCCGCGAGTCTCCGTGAAAGAGATGTTCGTAGTGCTTGCGCATCATGCCCCCACACGATCCAGAAGGCACAAGGATGGGGTGGGGTGGGCGAAAGGCCTGCACTTGCCGCCACGCCACCCGACGCGCCTCTTCAGGGAAGCCGGAGTTGTAGGCCGGCTGCCCGCAGCAGGTTTGGTCTTGAGGGTAGATCACGCGCACCCCCTCGCGCTCCACCATCCGGATGGCCGACATTCCGGCCTCTGGGTAGGTGAGGTCAATCAGGCAAGTGCCGAAGAGATAAACCGCTTCCGGTTTTTGTGGGTAGGCGCGAGGCATGGCGTTTCCAGTTCTTGAATCACCTTAGCACATCCTTGCCCCGTGGAAAATGGGCAGGTCGGTCCGATTGGGGAGGACAAGCCCGAACCTGAAGGATTCAGAGCGACTGATCCTTGGGGAGGGCTTTTTCAAAGAATCCTTCGGATTTACTGGTGGGATCGTC
>CAZQXS010000049.1:15042-25338 GCA_964597275.1 uncultured Pseudomonadota bacterium
ATTCTCCAGTGCTGAGGATTCCGCCTCGTCGGACAATTCCTGTGCTGCCTCATCCAGCTTCAGCTCATCCAGGCTTTTGACCAACTTGTTGTTCAATTCCGGGATGCCGCGCTCTCTGGCAATCTTGCCCAACAGCCCAATCGCCATTTCAAGGTTCTTGGTGTGATCCATCGGAAGTTTGTGCCCCAGCCTCGGCATGTACTGATGGATGGTTTGGGTGAGCAGGCCAAATTCGCGGACGCATACGGCGCGTTCCTGCCGGGTTCCTGAGCGTCCGAGCAGTTTCAGGGATTGCTTGAGGATCGACATGGCAGATTCCAACTGCTCGGCAATCAGAGCTTCCAGTTCCCGGCTCCCTGCGGTGAAGGCGACCATCTCCAGCCGTGCTTTCTTGCGGAGCAGGATGCTCCGGTGGCATCCGGCGATGGGAAGCTGCTTGTGGACTTTCTCCAGAATGCCGTGCATGCGCTCGTGGCAGAGCCTGGCCAGCGGAAGGTTGCCCAACACCTCCGCAAGCGACCCAAACTTGTGGACGACATCATCGCGGCGCAACCGTCCGGTCTCCTGCACAATGGGAAGATCAATCACAAAATCGCTGTCAAGGGATCGAGACTTGACGTTTTTCAAGACCTCCTTGAGGTACCAAATGCCCTTGCGCTGTGCGGTGCCTTCTCCAGAGTCCGAGGTGCCGACCCCGGCCAGTTCGTCCAGTGCCACCATCAGGCTTTCCAGATAGCGTTGCTGGGAGAGTTGGGCCAGCCGCAAGTTGTCGGCATTGAGAAGCCCCAATTCGACTTCCAGCATGCAAAGCGACAGGGCATCCCGAAAGATGAGAGGATTGTCCGTGGCCGGGTGCTTGAGCGCCTGCTTGACCAGATCCAGCCGGGCTTCGGAACTTCGGGGGGCGGACTGAAGGCGCTGAACCAGCTTGGTGCCCCCTCGGAATCCAGAGAGTTCCACCAGCCGTCCTCCGGAGTGATCGAGTTCGGTGGTGGTCACGGAAGACTTGCGGAACTCCGCCGCCTTGCGGAAGACGGCGGACTTCGGGGCGTTCTTTTCCTGATTGCGGACTTGGGAGAGCAGTTTTTCGACTGCCGCGCTCAAGGTCGGGAAAATCGTCAGGGGGTTCTCGAACTCCCCAAGTTTTTTGAGCTGATCGGCGTCCGTGATTGCGGTCATGGCCGGCGTTCAGGTTGAGGTGTAGGGTACATCAAGGCTCCGGGAGGGTCCGGTAATAGTCTAGAACATAGCGGGTGCCGCTCCAAAGCGAAATCGCCGTGGCTCCCCACAGCGTCACCAAGCCTACCTCATGACAGGGAATCCACAAGACTTCATAGTGGAGGATGAGCAAACCCACCGCGATCATCTGGGAAATGGTCTTCGCCTTTCCCCCGGAACTGGCGGCAATCACCAGTCCTTCTGCCGCCGCCACCGCCCGCAGTCCCGTGACCGCCATCTCCCGCGCCACCAGCAGGATCACGGGCAGGGCCGGGGCGCGTCCCATCTCCACCAGCAAGATCAGCAGCGCTGCGATCAGCAGCTTGTCGGCAATCGGATCCAGCAGAACGCCGAGCTTGGTGGTCTTGCGCTGGTAGCGGGCGATCAGCCCGTCCCAGTAATCGGTCATGCACGCAAAGAAAAACACCGCCCACGCGCCCACCAGCACCCAATACTGCTCTGGCCCGATCAGCATCATGGCCATGATCACCGGAATCAACAGCACTCGCAGAGTAGTGAGCTGATTCGCTGAGACCCATCGTGAGAAGAACTGCAACATTTAGGGGAGACTTGTTTCGTGAGCGGAATTTCGGTAAAATTACTGCTGCTCAAAGTTACGGCATTTCGCCTCGCTTGTCCATGATTTTCGGGCCAGCCCGCTTTCTTTTGCACCGCAAACCGCCTTGATGAAACTGCGACTCGTCGGCTGGAGCTTTCACGGAACGCCCGTGGAACTCCGCGACCGCCTGAGCCTGAACGAAACTGCACAGCTCGAACTCGCCCAACGCCTCCGGAGCCGTCACGGGGTGCGGGAACTCGTGATTCTCAGCACCTGCAACCGCTTTGAGTTGTACTGCGCGGGCAGCGAGGAGGCTTCTGTTGCGATTCTGAAAACGCTGGTTGCCGATTTTGGCGAGCCGAAACTGGAAGCCACCGCGTACCATGCGGAGGACATCGAGGCGGTGCGGCACCTGTTTCGTGTCGCCTCAAGCCTCGATTCGATGGTGCTGGGCGAACCGCAGATTTTCGGGCAGGTGAAGGACGCCTATCGGTTTTACGCCGAGGCGGGCTGGACGGGCAAGCTGCTCAATCCAATTTTCACCAAGGCGTTCCGGGCCGCAAAGCGTGTGCGCTCCGAGACCGGAATCGCCAGCAACGCCGTTTCCATCAGCTACGCCGCGATCCAGTTGGCGCGGCAAATCTTCGAGGACTTGTCCGGGCTTTCCGTGATGGTGGTCGGAGCCGGGGAGATGGCGGAACTGGCACTCAAGTACCTCGTCCGCAACGGGTTGCATCGGCTGATGGTGGTCAACCGCACGTTTTCCAACGCAGTGCGGCTGGCTGAACGCTACGGGGGCGCGGCCATTCAGTTCCATGAACTGGAAAGCTATCTTGCGGATGCCGACATCGTGATCACCTCCACGGGCGCGACCGAGCCGATCATCAACGCGCCCACGGTGCAGAATTGCCTCCGCAACCGCCGGGGGCGGCAGATGTTCTTCATTGACATCGCCGTGCCGAGGGACGTGAACCCCGAAGTGCATGACCTGCCCGGTGCGTTTTGCTACGACATTGACGATTTGCAAAAGGTCGTTTCGGTCAATCAGGCCGAACGCTTGCGGCAGGCCGAGGAAGCCCGGCAGTTGCTGGAAGAGGAACTTGCACAGGTCCGGCACTGGTTTCAGGAGCTTTCGGTGGTGCCCGCCATCCGGGGGCTTCGGGAGGCTTTTGAGCAAACAGCCGATGCCGAGTTGCAACGCTTCCTCCACCGCACCAAGCTGGACGAATCCGCAGCCGAGGAAGTCCAGCGCATGGTCCGGCGCATCGTCAACAAACTGCTGCACTCACCCAGTCAGGCTCTCCGCAAGTTCAGCGGAAGTGACGACCAGCCGCTGCTGCTGGAATTCCTTCACGAACTGCACGATCTCCCAACGGCTCCGGAAACCGAAGAGCCGCTTCGCAAGCAGCACCTGAGCCTTGTGAAACGCTAGATGCGGGCGACCTTGCGCATCGCCACCCGAGGCAGCCGCCTCGCGCTCTGGCAGGCCCACTGGGTGAAATCCCAAATCCAACAGCACTTTCCCGAACAGACCGTCGAACTGGTGATCGTCCAAACCAAGGGCGACCGCATTCAGGACCGTCCGCTCTCACAAGTTGGCGGCAAGGGCTTGTTCATCAAGGAGTTGGAAGCAACCCTGCTCCGGGGCGAGGCCGACCTTGCAGTCCACAGTCTCAAGGACGTGACCGGAGAGGTGCCGGAAGGTCTGGTCATGCCCGTGGTCACGGCTCGCGAGGATTTTCGGGATGCGCTCATCGCCCCGCGACAGGTCTCGTTTGACGAATTGCCGTCCGGAGCCGTGGTCGGCACCAGTTCGTTGCGACGTGCCGCGCAACTGCTTCACTTGCGCCCGGATTTGGAAATCCAGTCAATCCGGGGCAACGTGGAAACGCGGCTCGGCAAGGTGGACTCCGGTGCCTTCGATGCCACCCTGCTCGCGGTTGCCGGACTCAAACGGCTGGAACTGGAGTCGCGGATCACTGAGGTTTTCTCGGCGGAAACCCTGCTGCCCGCAATCGGCCAAGGGGTGCTGGGGCTGGAACTCCGCGAGGACGATCCCGAAACGCTGAACCTGATCCAGCCGCTTCAGGACGAGACCACGGCCCTGTGCTGTCAAGCGGAACGCCGCCTGCTGGAGCGGTTGGAAGGAAGTTGCCAAGTGCCGCTGGCGGGGTTGTGCGAGCAGCGTGGAGTGCGGCTGAAACTGCGCGGCCAACTGCTTTCTCCGGACGGTCGGCGTTCTGTGGAACACGAAGCCGAAAGTGCGGCTACCCCGGAAGCGGCCCGTGCCCTTGGTGATGAAGTCACCGACGCGATTCTGAACTCCGGCGGTCGTGAAATCCTTGCCGCGCTGTCCACTCATCCACAAGCCAACCGCCCTCATGGCCAGTGACCTCATCCCCATCGAGCAGGTTTCCGAAAAAATCCTCAGCCTCCGGGGGCAAAGAGTGATGCTGGACCGGGACTTGGCCGAATTGTATGGTGTGGAAACAAAAATGCTGAAACGGGCTGTGCGCAGAAACATGAACCGATTTCCCCTAGATTTCATGTTTGAAATGACCGATGAGGAACTCCAAAATTGGAGGTACCATTTTGGCACCTCCAATTCGGACAAGATGGGGTTGCGCTATAGGCCGATGGTTTTCACAGAGCAAGGCGTGGCCATGCTTTCGTCGGTGTTACGGAGCAAGCGGGCCGTGGACATCAACATCCTGATCATGCGGGCTTTCGTGCGGATGCGGGAGTTGCTGTCTGCGGATCAGGAGCTTGCCCAGCGCATCGGGAAGCTGGAACAAACTCTGGAATTTCAGGGAAAGACCCTGGAAACGGTCGTGCGCACCGTCAGCGAACTGCTGGAGCCTCCAAAGCCGGAAAAACCCAAAATCGGCTTCAAGGTGAGTGCCTCCAGCGATCCGGGGCAGCCCCTGAAATCCTGAGCGATTGACATTTCCTTTCCTGCGTGAAAAGGTGAACACGGTTTTCCGTTCTGAAGTGCCTCTTTGACCGTCAGCACCATGCCTGATCCCGAAAACAGCTCTGATGCTCCCAACTGGCGCATTGCCATTGTTGGGTCCGGACCTTCTGCGTTTTATGCAGCGCAGGAGTTGTTCAAGCAGGACTCGTGGCCCTTGCGCGTGGACATGTTCGAGCGGCTGCCGACTCCGTATGGTCTCGTGCGCGGGGGAGTGGCGCCGGATCATCAGAAGATCAAGTCGGTGATCAGGATTTTTGAGCGCATTGCAGGCAACGAGCGCTTCCGGTTTTTCGGCAATGTCGAGTTTGGCCGGGACGTGAGCCGCGAGGACTTGCTGGCGCACTACGATGCGGTGCTGTACGCGGTGGGCAGCAGCAGCGACCGGCGGCTTGGAGTTCCAGGAGAAGACGCTTCCGGAGTCCATTCAGCGACCGAGTTTGTAGGCTGGTACAACGGGCATCCGGATTACCGCGACCTTGAGTTCGACTTGAGCGCGAAGAGCGTGGCGGTCATCGGCATGGGGAATGTGGCGATTGACGTGGCGCGGATTCTCGCGCACCGGATGCAGGAGTTGGAGGCCACGGACATGGCGGACCACGCACTCAAAAAGCTCGCTGACAGCCAAATCGAGGACATCTACCTGATTGCCCGGCGGGGTCCGGTGCAGGCGGCGTTCACGCCCGTTGAGGCTCGTGAACTGCTGGAAATGCCCGAGGCCGACGCGCTGGTGAGTTCGCAGGAATTGCAACTTGACGAGGGCAGCCAGCAGGAGCTTGACGCGGCGGGGCGCGAGACTCGGCAGAATGTGGAAATCCTCAACAAGATGGCCGAGCGGGGCGCGACCGGAAAACGGAGGCGCCTGCGGTTTGTCTTCCTCGCCTCGCCCGCCGAGGTCTTGAGCGAGAACGGAAAAGTCACCGGACTCCGGCTGGAGCGCAACGCCCTCGTATCCCGAAATGGCAAGCTCGGTGCCGTGGGCACCGGAGAGAGCTTCACTTTGGATTGTGGCTTGGTGTTTCGCTCAATCGGCTACAAGGGCCTTCCGCAACCGGGACTTCCCTACGATGCCAAATCCGGCACGATCCCGAACGAGCAGGGGCAGGTGCGCGATCCGGAAAGTGGAGAAGCGTGTCTGCGGGAATACGTCGCGGGCTGGATCAAGCGTGGGCCAAGCGGCGTGATCGGCACCAACAAGCCCGATGCGGTGGAGTCTGTGCGCACCATGCTCCAGACCTTCCTTGACGAAAAACTGGAACCCAAGGAAGCCGAGGGCGTTCCGGAAATCGCGGAGCTGCTGAAGTCACGGCAGGTGGATGCGGTGAGCTTTGCGGATTGGAAGCGGCTGGACGAACATGAAGTTCAAGCCGGGCAGGAATCCGGGAAACCGCGCCGCAAGGTGATTGTCCCGGAGGAGATGCTGCGCATCATCCGCTCCGGCTGAACGGTCTCTCAGCGGACTTCTGGAAAGCGCACAAAGACGGATTTGCCGTTGCGCTCGTAACTCACCAGCTTGACCTGCACGTCGCCCACCTCGTCGTTGGCCCGGAAGAACACCGCCTGAAACGGCACCTCCTGCTTGCTGCGCAGGTTCAGGTTGGGGGCATCCCGTCCCACGGCCATCTGCTGAAGTTCCCGGATTTCTGCCAGCCCCATGTTCTCAAGCTCCTCGTCGTTCAGCACCACTCCGGCAAAGAACACCGCTTCGTCCAGCACCTGCCCCTCCTGATCCAGCGCGATGGCCTTGATGCGGACGCGCCCCACATGGCTGGAGGTCAGGAACTGGTTGCGCACCCGGCCTTCCACGACCAGCAGGGAGTTGCGGTTGAAGGCGTTGCGCACCCGCCGCGAGTTCAAAGGCTGCCTGAACTCAAACTGATGGACGTACCCTCGCGTGAGTTGTTGAAACACGCTGGCGTCGAACAGTTCCAAGTAGCCGCCCACCACCAGCAGGCTGGCGAAGCCGATCACTCCAGCCATCACCACCAGCGCCAGCTTTTCCATCACGCCCAACCCCCAGCTCAGGTTGCTCTCTGGCAAGGGCGGCGGTTCGGGCGGCGGCGAACCCGGAGGAATTCCGCCTTCCGAGGGGTCGGGGTCGGCAAGAACGGGCACGGGCTTGACCGGGGTTTCCAGTCCGCCCAGCCCGGCGGTGGCTTGTGGCTCCGCAGGGACGGACTCCAGCGTTTTCAGGGTGGGGGCAGTGGGGGTTTCCTCCAGCGGCGGATGGTCGGGCTTTTCCAGCGTTTGGGGCGGTGGGGCTGGCTGCTCTGGAAGTTCTGGCTCTGGAGCAGGAGGCGACGGGCTGGCCGTGTCCTCGTTTTCGGCCCCCAGTTCCCGGAGGACCGAGGAGGCCGCGTCTTTTTCGGAGTCTGCGGACATTTCGGGGGCGATTTCCACTGCGTGTTGCGGTTTCCGGTTGCGACTGCGGAGCATTCCCGGTTTCACGAACAGGTCATAGCGCTTGCTGGACTCCAGCGGCCTGGTGTTTTTCGTGGGCGGATCGTTCCCCAACTGGACCGATTCCTGATAAAGCCGCTCGGCTTCCGGAGGGATCTCCAAAAACGAGGTCCGGTCTCCAAACGAAGCCATCCCGTCTGACGCAACAGAGGCTTGCTGATTGCCGGAGTCAATGGACATGCAGTGGGTGCTTGAGGTTACTGAGACGTTTCGCTCAGACGAAATCACGCTACGAAGAGCCTGCGGCTGTTGCAAGACATTCGGCGCAAAAATCCCAAATCGCCTTGCGCCTCATGAGCCTGGAACCTAAGCTCATTGTCATGGACACCCCATCTGCAACGACCGACCCTGCGGCACTGGCCGCACTGGCCAAGAGCTTTCCTCAGCGCTTCAATGCGGCGCTGGGGGAGGTGATCATCGGGCAGCAGGCGGTCTTGGAATTGCTGGTCACGGCCCTGCTCTGCGATGGGCATGTCTTGCTCACCGGAGTTCCGGGACTTGCGAAGACCATGCTGGTTCGGTGCCTTGCCGGACTGTTTCACCTCTCGTCCAACCGCATCCAGTGCACCCCGGACCTGATGCCTTCCGACATCAGCGGCATCGAAGTGCTGGAGGAAACCGACACGCGGGAGCGGCACTTCCGGTTCATTCCGGGTCCGGTGTTCACGAACCTGCTGCTGGCCGACGAAATCAACCGCACCTCGCCGCGCACCCAGGCCGCGCTCTTGCAGGCCATGCAGGAGCGGCAGGTGACGGTTGGCGGAAACACTCACGACCTCAGCCGGCCCTTCATCGTCTTTGCCACGCAGAATCCCATCGATTCCGAGGGCACCTACCCGTTGCCGGAGGCGCAGCTGGACCGTTTTCTGTTCAACATCGAAATCCGCTACCCCTCGCTTGAGGACGAGGTGCAAATCGCCCAGCTTGACCCCTCGGCTCATGCTCCGGAAATCCCTGCAATCTTTGATCCTGAAACGCTCGAAGCCCTGCATTCGGCTGCGAGCTCGGTGCCCATCGCTCCCAGCTTGGTCAAGGCCATCGTTGCACTGGTGCGGCAGTCGCGCCCGCAGGACTCCACGCTTCCAGAGGTGCAGCGTTTTGTGGAGTGGGGTGCCGGGGTGCGGGCCTCGCAGTTTCTCGTGCGGGCGGCCCGCGCCCATGCCTTGCTGAAGGGCGCGGGGGCGGTGCGGCTGGAGCATGTGGAGGCGGTGGCTCCGGCGGTGTTGCGGCACCGCATCATTCCGAATTTTGTCGCCGAGGCCGAGGGCTGGACCTCGGAGCGCCTCGTCGAGCGGCTGCTGGCCCACCTGCCCACTCTCGCCTGAAACCCCAGTGCCGCGCGTGTCCGGGCTGTCCGGCCTGATTGACCAGATTCTTCCTGCCGAATCTGCGATTCTGGAGGATTTCCTGGAGCGGCTTCAGGCTCTGCGGAGCGAGGGGCGGCTTTCCGAAAACCTTCCGGAGCGTCCGGGCGAGCAGGAAGCGGAGCAGGCCATCCGCCACGCGCTTCAGCTTTACGATGCCGCCTCCGTCCGCAAACTCGTGGCCAACTACGATCCGGAGCAGTCCCCCACCCTGCTACGCGGCAGTGTCCTCAAAAGCCTGCGCTCCCTTGGAGTCGCCAAGCGGCTGGAGTCGTTCGGCGCGAATGACGTGCAACACGCCCACCTGCTGCGCTACCAGCATCATCTGCAAGTGAGCCTGACCCGGCTTTTGGGGCGGGAGGTGTCCTCCGGCTGGGAGCGCAGTTGGCTCATCGGGCATCTCGAAAACCTTGCGGCGACCGCTCCGGAGAAAGCCCGGCGGTTTTTTGAGGAGCGCTACCGCGAGCTTTTTTCGGAACCCTACTGGACCTACCTCACGCTCAAGCACCGCTACTACCAAGGGCTGCTGCACGACCACCTGAAAAACGCCACACCCCCCGGAGCGTTGGAAACCCTGTGGGCCAAGTTTTCTGGAGCGGGCCAACCCTTGACGCTCAGGGAATGGACCGACCAGACGGATTTTCGGGAAATGGAGCTGTTTGTCCGCAAAGCCCGGTCCCTGCTCGCCAAACAGCAGGGCCGTCTGCTGGCGGGCATGGACGAAGCCTCCGCCGAGGAGGAGGCCGCTCCCTTGCTGAAATCCGGAGGGGCCGCGCCCGATCTCAACGAGCGGTTTCGGCAGTGGTTGCAGGACCATCACGCCGTGTTGCAGCGTCTGGAAAAATCGTTCAAGGCCATTCCGGAGTGCAGTGCCCCGTACTTTTTTCCGCAGGTGAGCGCGTACCAGCCGGAAGCACACGACCTGCTCCAGCGGCAGTTGGGCTGCCAGCCCGACGAGTTTGCGGAGCTTCCGGGAACCCTTGCCCAAATCCTAGGGTGCAGCGACGAGGAGGCCTTGGACTCCCGGCGCATCGAATGGGGGCTGATGCCAGAATCGTTGTCGGAAAATTCGGGCTTGGCGTTGCTGGAAAATCACCGGGAGCGCAGCCGCATCCACGCCTTCAAACTGCCGTGGGCGGTTCGCCACCAAACCGACGATTCGACCATCAGCCTGCCCGCCGGAATGGGGGGCTTGCTGCATTATGGGCTGGCGTGTTTTGGGCAAACCACCGATACTGCCCCCTCTGTGCAAGCCGGAATCATGTTGCGCCTGTTGGTGCAGGGCACAAAAATCGGAGGCGGCTCACGAGTCGTTCATGTCGGCAAGCGCCCCTTCTTTGCAGTCCCGCTGGAAACGCTGGGCGCGTTCCGGGGGGTGCTGCTGAGCGCGATGGCGGTGCTTCTGCTCCGACACCAGCTTGAGGTTCCGGCCTCGTTTCAACAGCTCATCCTGCGCGAGTGCCGGATGGGCGATGCAACCCAACCCGAATTGAAGCCGTGAATCCCCCAACCAGCAAAGAAGTCTTTGAGGTCAAGGTCTATGGCGTGCTTGGTCACAGCGGCTCGCTTGACATGAGCATTCCCCGACCCCTGCTCAACGAGAGCAGCATCCTTGAAATCGAACAGCGGCGCTACACCGTTGCGTCCGTGATCCACAAGAACCAACTGCCCCACGCGATCAACGTCCTGCCCATCGAAAAAAAATAAGCCATGATCGTCAAAGC
>CAZQXS010000050.1:0-25053 GCA_964597275.1 uncultured Pseudomonadota bacterium
TCTGAGGGGGGAGGTCCGGGTGTAGGCGGAGTTGCCGATCACCAGCGCATGGCGAGCCAGTGCATCGGGAGCCTCGACGCGCTTCACCCCGCGCTCGCTGGCCAGCGCCGGGACGGCGAGCAGCAGGAGCAGGAGCAGTCCGCCGAGGATGGAGTGGAGTGGAGAATGTCTGCGCATGTGCCCTCCGTGGGGAGTGGTGTGAAGATTTTCCGGAGTCTAGCGCGATGCGGCGGGCGGGTCAAGGTTTTTTGCCACGGATGGGCGCGGATGGTTTTTCAGCCGCGAAGGGCGCGAAGCCGCGCGAAGAAAAAATTAGTGCCCCTTGGCGAACTTGGCGGCTTGGGGTTTTCAGCCACGGATTTTCACGGAGGGACACGGGTGGATTTTTTATCCGCGTGATCCGTGGCCTATTTTTTCCGTGGGCATCTGCGTGATCCGTGGCCTCTCTTTTTGATGCGTGTGATCTGTGGCGAGGGCAGGCGCATTTTTCGGGACAACATCCTGATACAATAAACTCGGCGGTTTCTGCGTCTCCGCAGTGGAATCCGGAGGCCGAGTGCCGTACACTGGAGGTTCTGAAAAATACGTCTGAGTCCACACGGTGATCCTGCAAATCGAGCAACTGTCCAAGTCCTTTCCGCATCCCGGTTCCGGGGAGCCGGTTCATGTCCTTGCCGACCTCAACCTTGCCGTGGGTGACGGCGAAACCGCCGCCATCGTCGGCCAGTCCGGAAGCGGAAAATCCACGCTGCTTTCGCTGATGGCGGGGCTGGACCGTCCCACCGAGGGCACCCTGCGGTTGCGGGGCGAGAACCTCCCGGAACTGTCCGAGGAAGCCCTCACGCGCTTTCGGGCGGAGAACATCGGCATTGTCTTCCAGCAGTTTCACCTGATGGCGCACCTGACCGCGCTGGAGAACGTGGTGCTGCCGTTGGAAATGGCGCGGTCCCGCGATGCGCAATCCCACGCCCGGACTGCACTGGAGCAGGTGGGGCTGTCGCACCGTGAGACGCATTTTCCTCACCAACTCAGCGGCGGGGAGTGCCAGCGTGTGGCGATTGCCCGGGCGTTGGTGATCCAGCCCGCGCTGCTGCTGGCAGACGAGCCGACGGGGAACCTGGACCAGCAGACGGGCGAGCAGGTTTCGGACGTGCTGTTCGATTTGGTGGCCAAGCAGGGCATGACGATGGTGCTGGTCACGCACAATCAGGAACTCGCCCGGCGTTGCACCCGCCAGCACACCCTGCAAGCCGGGGCACTGCATTGAACGTCCCTCTGCCACGACCCCAGCAGTCCGGAGCGCTGCCGCCGCGCTGGACGCTCTGGCCCAAGCTGGCCGTCCGGGAATTGCGCAACCACCTGCGCTTCAGCGTCTTTTTTGTCGTCAACTTGGCGCTGGGGCTGGCGGGCTTCATCGCGCTCGACTCCTTTCAGGTTTCGCTGGACCGCCACCTCGCCCGCAACTCCAAGGCGATCCTGACCGCCGATTTCTCGCTGTCCTCCCACACGCCCTTTGAGCCGGAAACGCTTGAGCAGCTGCGGGCGCTGCTTCCGGAAAACCACACCGAAACGAGGCGGGTCGTGTTCTTCACGATGGTTGCCGGAGCAGATCGGTCCCGGCTCGTGCAACTGATTGCCGTGGACGAAGGCTTTCCGTTTTACGGCGGACTGAAGCTGGCCAACGGCGGAAACGCCAGCGCGGACCTGGTGCGGCAAAAACTCTTGCAGGACGGCAAGCTCTGGGCGTACCCGGAACTGCTGACCGCGCTGGGGCTGAAGGTGGGGGAGCGCCTTCAGATTGGAGACCGCGAGTTTGAGATTGCCGATGCGATCACAGAGGATGCGAGCAGCGCGTTCAACACCTTCGGAGTCGCGCCACGGGTGTACATTGGCTTCTCGCAGGTGGAAAGCACGGGGCTGCTCACGACCAAAAGCCGCATTCGCTTCCAGCGGCTGTTCCAAGTTCCAGAAGACACGGATTTGGCAGAACTCGCCCAGCAGCTTCGTCAGGAAATCCGCAGTTTTTCCGGAGACGCCCCACGGATTCGGGTGCAGACGCACAACGGTGCGAGCGAGAACTTGGGGCGCGTGCTGGGCTACCTCAACGACTACCTTGGATTGATTGCGCTGATTGCGCTCTTTCTCGCCAGCATTGGTGCGGCGTACCTGTTCCGCAGCTACCTGCGGCAGCGTTTTCGGGAGATGGCGATTCTGATGAGCCTGGGGGCGCAGCGTTCCGAAACCGTGCAGGTGGTGCTGTGGCAGTTGGGAATCCTGGGCACGGCGGCGGCACTGGTGGCGATTGTCGGCGCGGTGCTGATTTTGCCGACGCTGCCGTGGCTGCTGGCGGAATTCCTCCCGCCCGGATTCGAGACCTCCTTCAACTTGCGCAACCTTGGACTGGCGTTCGTGATGGGATCGCTGGGAAGCATCGCGTTCTGCCTGCCCGTGCTGACGCGGCTCCAACTCGTGCAGCCGCTGTCGCTGTTTCACGAACACCTTGGCCTCCGGAACGTGGGCGGACGCTGGCGCTTGCGGGATGCAGGGGCGTACCTTCCGCTGATTCTCGTGTATTGGGGGTTGGCGATGTGGCAGGCGCAGTCGTGGATTGTCGGCAGCGCGTTCATCGCCATGCTCGTGGGCAGCCTCCTTGTGCTGGGGCTGCTGGCGTGGGGGCTGCTGGCGCTGCTCCAACTTGCAGGGCCGAGTCTGGGAACGATGGGGCGGCTGGCGTTTCGCAACCTCGCCCGGAACCGCTTGGGGTCCATCTCCTGCTTCTTGGCGATTGCCGTGGGCACGCTGCTCATCAATCTGGTGCCGCAGATTCACAACGGCTTGCAGGAGGAGGTTTCCCGTCCGGAAGGAGTGAAAGTGCCCAGCCTCTTCCTGTTCGACATCCAACCGGAGCAGGTGCAGCCCGTGCAGTCGGTGTTGGCACAACACGACACGAAGCTCAACCACCTCTCCCCGCTGGTGCGGGCGCGGCTGGAGACCGTCAACGGCAAGGCGTTCCAGACGGAACTGAACGGGCAGGTGCTGACCCGCGAGCAGGAGCGCGAACGCCGCTTTCGGTCTCGCGGCATCAACCTCTCGTACCGCACCGTGCTGTCCAACTCGGAGCGGATCACGTCCGGGCGCTCCCTCGCTGATGCTTACGATCCGCTGTCCTCGGAGCCGCCGGAGCTTTCGCTGGAGGTGCGTTTTGCCGCACGGCTGGGGTTGCGACTCGGAGACCTGCTCACGTTCGACGTGCTGGGCGTTCCAGTGGAGGGGCGCGTGGTGAACTTCCGGCAGGTGAAGTGGAACAGCTTCCAGCCCAACTTCTTCATCCTCTTCCAGCCCGGAGTGTTGGAGGAAGCGCCCGCGAGTTTTCTTGGCTCGGTCAGTGGGCTGGACGACCAGCAGAGGCTCGACCTCCAGAATGCGGTGGTGCAGGAGTTTCCCAACGTCTCCGTGATTGACGTCACCCGCATCGTCACCCGCATCCTTCAGGTCAGCGACCAGATGAGCCTGGCGATCCGCATGATGGCGTGGCTCTCCATCCTCGTCGGGCTGGTGGTGGTCTATTCAATTGCGCGGCACGAGGTGCAGACGCGCCAGTGGGAACTGAACCTGCTCAAGGTGCTAGGCGCACGGTTTCAGGATGTGCGCACGCTCGTGCTGCTGGAGTTCGGGCTGCTCGGCTTTTTTGCGGCGCTCTTTGGGCTGCTGCTGAGCTTGGCGATGTCGTATGCGCTGGCGTGGCAGTTTTTCGAGCGGCTCTGGGTGCTGTCTTGGCAGGTGAGCGTCGCCAGCGTGGTTGGCGTTTCGCTCCTGAGCATGGTGGTGGCCCTGCTGGCCGCCTCCGGAACACTGCGGCAAAAACCCTTGGCGTTGCTGCGGGCGGTCTGAGCCGGGAGATTTTGGGAGTGGCGTGGAGTGTGCATTTCCGCGAAAGCAAGCACGTTCCCGCTTCCCAATGATTCGTTATGAAAAGAATTTTCCCACTGTTGCTCGTTTTACTGGTCGCCTTTGCCACGATGGCCGAAGCCCAAGGCCGTAAGAAGAAGAAATGGCGGGCCTCCTTCCAGCGCTTCATCACGACCGTCAGCTACGACTACAAGACGACCAACAGTTCCGGGACGGAGATTTCTGCCTCCAGTTCGGCGTCCATCCAAAGCACGGGCGTGGGCTTGGAGTGGATGTTCACCCCGTTCTTCACGGTGGAGACCGTCTTGGGCATCAGTCCGGGGCGCAGCTATTTCACGCTCACGGATTCCAGCAGCGTCAAGATCGGCGATGTCGCCCAGGACGCTGGACCCGGATTTCTGCTGGGTGGGAACTGGTACTGGAAAGAGGCGACCGAGGCCAAGTTCAACCTGAACATCGGGCTGCTGACCGGAAGCTTCAGCCTCAAGAACTCCTACAACGATGGGGGCCGGAACACCGATGGCAGCTACACCAACACCACCTACAATGCCACCCAGAGTTCCAACTACAGCATCAACGTGCAGATGCTGAAGTTCGGCACCGAGTACGGAGGTGAAGAGGCCGGATTCAAGTTTGAGTACGCCATTTCGACCTCGGCGGTCAAGAACTCCACCAGCCTCGGCAAGAACGCAACCGGCTCCCGCCAGCAGTACGAAACCATCACGGTCGCCGGCGGTCCCATCCTCTCCGTGTTCACGCGATTCTGAAGGCGCTCGTGGCTCCAAAACGGAGCCGCCTCCGGATTCGTGCTGACCCTCCCGCAGTTTTCTGCTAACATCCCATAACATTGTTTTCGGGATTGAAACGGCCTTTTCACGACCTCAGCATGTTGTCTCGCTTTCTTCTGTTGTTGCCCCTGTTGCTGGTGTTGGCGGCTCCGCTGTCGGCGCAGTCTTCGGTGGCGACCACCACCATCGCCACCATGCGCAACGTTTCGGGGTTTGTGGAGGTCCGGCAGAAGTCCACGCAGAAGAGCGTGTCCGGACGCAACGGACGCCTGCTGGGGCTGGGCGATGTCATCAAGACCGGGGCCGGGGCCAAGGCGACGATTGCCTTTCGGGACGGTTCGCGGGTGCGCTTGTTCGCCGACACCGAATTCACCATCGAGTCCGGCGGGGAGCAGAAAACCAAGTCGCGCACCTTCAAGCTGGGGCTGGGACTCAAGAAAGGCTCCCTGCACGGCAAGCTCAACCGCCAGTTTCAGCGGGCCAGCATCCGCACGCCGACCGCCGTGGTGGCAGTGCGCGGAACCGTGCTGCTCGTGAAGCAGTCCGGCGAGTTCACGACCGTCCACCTCACGGAAGGCAAGATCGAGGTGTCCAACGCGGTCTCCACGGTCGAAGTGAATCCGGGGCAGTGGCTCCCGGAGTTCCGGCGCATGGACGAGCTTGCAGAAAAGCTCGCGCCGTTGCCCTACAAGCTCTTCCTGCGCACCGAGCAGTACGAGGTGGACCTCTCAGCCAAGGAGCCTCCCCGGCTCTTTCTCTCCATCGAACTGGCGGATTCCCGCAATCGCCGCCCGCTGGCACGTCCGGGGCCAGTCTTGCTGGAGAGCAACTTTCCCGGAGTGGTGCTGCCCAAGCGCGTCAACCTCGACGAACGCGGGGTTGCACGGGTGCCGTTCACCCTCAAGCCCCTGCCGCGAGGAGCCAAGCCGTTTGACGGCCTCATCCTGATCAGCGCGATGATGGACGCACCCGGATTTGAGGATGTGGGGGCAGGAACCCTGCTGATGAAATCCACCCCGACTGGCAAATCGCAGCGCTTTCTGATTGATCCGCGCACGGACGCGGTTCGCCCCAAGGAATAGTCCATCTCTCCCGCCTTGAAGGTCGCTCATGATCCGCGTGTTCGGACTGCTGGCTTTGGGAATGCTGATTCCCGTGCTCGCCTTGGGACTTGGCCCCGTGGTGGTGCGGTTGCAGCCGGACCCCGGCGGACTGCCGCCTGACACCTATTATCAGGATCGCAACCTCCGTTACATCGGCCCGCTCAAGGAAGGGGTGGCCGAAGGCGAAGGACGCTTGTTCTCGGACAGCGGACAGGTGGTTTACGAGGGCGGCTTCAAATCCGGGTGGCCCGAAGGCAAGGGGGTGCAGTACGATGTGAACGGCTTCCGCATTTATGCAGGCGAGTTCCAGCAGGGAAAGTACCACGGCACGGGAACGCTCTACTCGAAAGATGCCAAGTTTGTGCTGTACGAGGGCGGTTTCCAGAACGGCCTGCCCTCCCGATGACAAGCCCGGAAAATTCGTCTATGATGAAGGAGGTGGATTCGTCCCTCCTGCACTGGCTGACACCTCCAGAGGATGCCGAACGCTGGGTGACGCTCAAGACTGCCGCCACGCTGGACGGCAAGATCGCTACCCAATCGGGCGAATCGCAGTGGATCACAGGACCGGAGGCGAGGCAGTTGGGCCACTGGTTGCGGCACACGCACGACGCGATTCTTGTGGGCATCAACACGGCACTGGCGGATAACCCATCGCTGACCACGCGGGGCGTTCCGGGAGGTCGCCAGCCGGCGCGAGTGGTGCTGGATTCGCAAGGGAGGCTGCCGGAGGGCAGTCGGCTGCTCGCAGAGGACGGAGTTCCAGTGTTTGTCGCAGTAGGACGCGATGCACCGAATGATCGCCTTGGCGGCCTTCCGAACGTGAACGTGCTGAAGGCAAGCACCGAGCGCCCGGAACTTTCGTGGGTGCTGGATCAGCTTGCGGAACGCGGCCTGCGGAACGTGCTGATCGAAGGAGGCAGTCGGCTTCACGCCAGTGCCGTTTCAGAGGGCTTGCCGGATCGCCTCGTCCTCTTTCTCGCACCCAAGGTGATTGGCGGGCAAGCGGCGTTGGGGTGGTGCGGCGAGTGGGGATCGGCTTCGCTGTCGGACACGGCGCGTTGGCGCATCCGGGCGCATCAGTCGGTGGGGGAGGATCTGATGATCGTTGCGGACTACACGAAAGTGGGATGAAGGACAAGGTTCGTTGGGTCATTGTCCTTACTGATGTATCTATTCGGAATGGGGTTGATTAACTCTGTTAATGAAAGGGTGAGTGATGGAAATCCATGAAGGACTGATTCTTTTTGGGATGGCATTCGTGGTGTATGGGACGGTGTATCTCATTGCCATGAGAGGGCGCAAACGCAAGGAATCATGAAAACGCCGGAACCGCGATTTGACGCGATTGAAGACGCCATTGACGCGATCCGCCGAGGCGAATTGATCGTGATGGTGGACGACGAGGACCGCGAAAACGAGGGCGATCTGATTTGCGCGGCGGAGAAGGTGACGCCGGAGATCATCAACTTCATGGCGAAACAGGCGTGCGGACTGATCTGCATGCCGATTGACGCCGAGCGGGTGCAGCAGCTCCACCTGCCGCTGATGGTCTCGGAGAACACGTCTGGGCACGGCACGAACTTCACGGTCACGATTGAAGCGGCCACGGGTGTGACCACAGGAATCTCCGCACACGACCGCGCCCGCACGATTCAGGTGGCGATGGCCCCGGATGCACGGCCCAGCGACCTGCGGCGTCCCGGCCACATCTTCCCCCTGCTCGCTCAGGAAGGCGGCGTGTTGCGGCGGGCTGGGCACACGGAAGCAGCGGTGGACCTCGCCCGCTTGGCAGGGTTGCGTCCCGGCGGGGTGGTTTGCGAGATCATGAACGAAGACGGCTCGATGGCGCGTTACCCGGAACTCCGGAAATTCGCCGACACCCACAAGCTGCCGCTGGTGACGATTGCGGATTTCATCGAGTACCGCAAGAAAACCGAAACCCTCGTTGAGCAGAGGGCCGAAGCCTCGCTGCCGACCGAGCATGGCGAGTTCCGGGTGATCGGCTTTCAAAGCACCCTCGACGACAGCGACTATGTGGCGCTCATCAAGGGCACTTGGGAGCCGGACGAGCCGGTGTTGGTGCGGGTGCATTCGGAATGCCTCACCGGCGATGTCTTTGGCTCCTTCCGCTGCGACTGCGGGCCGCAGCTGGAAGCGGCGATGCGCATGGTCGAGCAGGAAGGCAAGGGCGTGATCCTCTACCTCCCGCAAGAAGGCCGGGGCATCGGCCTCATCAACAAGTTGCTCGCGTATCACCTTCAGGACGAGGGGGCGGACACCGTGGAGGCCAACAGCCAACTCGGCTTCAAGGACGACCTCCGCGACTATGGCATGGGGGCGCAGATGCTCTACCTGCTTGGGGTCCGGCGGATGCGCCTGCTGACCAACAACCCGCGCAAGATCGTGGGAGTGCAGGGCCACGGGCTGGAAGTGGTTGAGCGAGTCGCACTGCAAGTGGAAGCCAACCCCAAGAACGAGTCGTACCTGCAAGTGAAGAAATCCAAACTCGGACACCTGCTCAACGTCTAGCCGTCCTCAATAAACCAAACATGAGCAAAAACTTACCTGATTGGGTGGAGGCACTGAAGCGTCCGGAAACCTATCCGCAATCACCGAAAACGGTGAGTCTGTCGGAAACCCACACCTCGTACCTGTTTCGTGCGGACGACCTGCTCTACAAGGTCAAGAAGGACGGAAACGACTACCCCAGCCCCTCGATCAAGGAGGTGTTCTGTCGTGAAGAGGCGCGGTTGCTTCAGCAGTTCAACCCGGAGTTCCCGGCACGGGTGGTGCCGATTTGCGAAGCTTCTGGAAGCATCCAGTTGGGAGGCGAAGCCCCCCCCATCGAGTATGCGCTGGAAATGCCCTTTTTGGGAGAGTCCGGCTTTCTGGACCTTCGGTTGGACAAGGACAAGGCCGGAGTCGCCGACTTGGAGCGCATCGGAGTGCGGCTTGCTGAAACCCACGCGACCCTCGTGGTCAAGGACAAGGTCGCCGACTCGGCGCGTCCGGAAGCCTTCCGTGCCCTGTGCGAAGACTTCCTCTACCAGCTCAAGCGTTACTTTGATGCCTCGCTGACCCAACCCATTTTGGACATGATCCGGCATCCGCTGGAGAAGTTCTTGGACGACCACGGACCGATGCTGGTGCGCCGACTCCGCAAGGGGAGGGTGGTGAGCGGACACGGCGCTTTTTTGTCGGAGCATTTGCACCTCAAGGGCGAGACGGTCACGTTCGTGAGTCCGCAGGAGGTGCATCGCAAGTACGCCGTGCTGGATGCCGCCAACGATGTGGCGACCCTCTCGGTGGAACTGATGCGCCGCAACCGCAACGACCTCCGGGGGGTTTTTCTGAACCGCTACCTCGACGCTTCCAAGGATCGTGAACTGGAGCGGCTGCTGCCGCTTTACGAAACCTTCCGGGCACTCAAGCAGGGCGTCAATTCCTGTGAGATGAAAGTGGCCTTGCAGGACGAAGCCTTGGGAGCCTTGGGGATGGACTATTTCCAACTCGCCGTGCGCCGCTCCCGCGACCTTTCCCGCACCTGAGTCGGAGGTGGACTTGGACAATGGCCAACTCCCCCTTGGATTCGTGGGTGGGCGGACGCATCCAGCGTGTCTCGCAGCGCGGGACCGACGCGATTCTGCTGGACCTCTTTCACCCGCAAGCTCCGGCTGAGTCCCGACGCTCTCGCTGGTTGCTCTCGGCAATACCGGAAGCCTCCGGCATCCGCTCCAGCGACGAATCACACCAAAACGCGCCGCAGCCGCCCATCTTCTGCCTGTGGTTGCGCACCCGCCTTCTGAACGGACGGGTGGCCGGCTGGGAACGCCTCCACCCCCGCGTTCAGGAAGTGGCGATTGAGCGACTCAAGGACGCAGAAGTGCAGCGCTTCCTCCTCGTCCACGAGGACAACGGAGCCGACAGCAACCTGCTCCTGCTCGACGAGGAACGGCACCTGCTGATCGCACTCCGCAATCCCAACCAGCCCGGACGTCCGCTTTCCAAAGGCAAGCCCTACGCCCAGCCCAGCCGCTGGTATCCCCTGCGACCGGATCGTGGACCGACTGCGGAGGCGGCGCAAGCTCGTGGGCAGAAGGCGGTCTGGCAACATCACCTCAAACGACTTCGCAAGCAGCTCCACCGCCGGCTTCAGCGTTTGGAGGGGGATCGGGCGGGATTGAGCGCGGCGCAGCATTTCCGGCATTGGGGGGATTTGCTCAAATCAAGAATGCACGAACTCCAGCCGGGACAGCCGGAACTCTTCGTGTTGGATTCCTCTGAAAACACTCCTGCCGAGGTTCGCATTCCCCTCAACCCGCAGGAATCACCCCAGCAGAACCTGGAGGCGTTGTACCGAAAGGCCGAGAAACTGGAGCGTTCCGAGCCCCACATTGAACGGAGAACCATGGAAACGCAGAGCCAGACGGTGAGTGTAGAGGCGGCTTTGGAGCAGCTTGCGGTACTTCGGGACGACGATGCGGTGTTGGCGTGGGGAGCGCAGCAGCCCCTGTGGATGCGGGCGATGTTGCCGCGTGAGGTCAACGCAGGCAACGAGACGCCTGCAAACGCCTCCGGGCCGCTGGTCCGCCTGAGTTCGGACGGTCTGGAAATCTGGGTGGGGCGCAATGCCCGTGAGAACGAGACCGTGACCTTTCGCTGGGCCAAGGGCAACGACTGGTGGCTGCACGCCCAGGGCGTGGGGGGAGCGCATGTGGTGGTCCGGAGTTTTGGGAGAGACCTGCCCACCCGCACTTTGGAAGAGGCCGCCCAACTGGCGACCTACTTCAGCAAGCTCCGAAAGGCCGGACGCGCCGAGGTGGACTGCACCCGCCGCAAGCACGTCCGCCGAGTGAAGGGCGGCCCCACGGGGCTGGTGCATTTTTCGCAGAACCGCACCCTGCACATCCGGCTTGATGACGAACTGGTGAGCCGACTGCTCGCCCGCACGACGGTTTGATATGATGCTCATAAACATTCGTGCTGAAGCTCTATCGAGGTGCGAGAGTTGCTCTCGTTCACCCTTCGACAGGCTCAGGACGAACGGGAGAGGCCTATCTGAAGAAAGGAAATTGCTTTGCTCTACTTGAAAGCGTTACACATCATCGGGGTCGTGGTCTGGTTTGCAGGCTTGTTCTACCTTGGGCGGCTCTTCGTTTACCACCACGAGGCGCAGTCCAAACCGGAGCCGGAGCGCAGCATTTTAATCGCGCAGTTCACGCTCATGGAGCGGAGGCTGTGGTATGCCATCACATGGCCCGGACTCTGCATCACGGTCCTTTTCGGAAGCGCCCTTTTGCACTTTTGGGGGATTCCGGGATGGCTCCACGCCAAGCTGGTGCTGGTGCTGTTGCTCATCGGCTATCACTGCTGGTGCGGGCGGCTCCGGACGCAGCTCGCGGAAGGCACCTGCACCTGGAGTTCACGCCAGTTGCGCTGGTTCAACGAGGTGCCCTCGCTACTGCTCATCGCGATTGTGTTCGCGGTGGTCCTCAAGGATGCGGTTTCGTGGCCGTGGTTGCTCCTTGCATTGGCAGGAATCGGCGGAGTCATCGGAATCACAGTGCGATCGGTTGCTGCAAGGAAGCAGACCAATTCCGACACATAAACGACCTAGACCTCACACCTCCGTCATGCGTATTCAAAACATCCTCGTCACCCTGTTTGTGATCTCCCTGTTGGGAGGTTGCGGAATGTTCAACTTCAACTCCCAGAGCGAAGAGTCGGTGGCCTTCGAGCAGGGCATCCGTGCTTACGATGCTGGGGACTACTCACTGGCGGCCCGCAAGTTCCGCAAGATTCCGACCGATTCGGACCTCTACCCGCAAGCCCTCAAGGTCATCCGCAAGATTCCCTTCAAGCGGGGCAAGCAGGCGTATGAGCAGAAGGACTACGAACTGGCCGTGCGCGAGTTGGAAAAGGTGAACTCGGATGCTCCGGAGTATGCCGAGGCGCAGGAGATGCTGTTGCGCTCCGAGTACGTGTTGTTGCACCGCCGCTACGAACGCAGCTCCGGGAAGGAGCGCATGGAGGTCTTGGGAATGGTGGTGGATCGCTCCGTCAAGCTGGAGGACTCGGAATTGCTCATCACCAGCGTCAACGACATTGGCGAGGAACTCGACACCTCGCGTGACCCAAAGCAGACCAAGGCGCTGCTGGGCATGATGGAGCAAACGCTCGCCTCCAAGGATCCGGTGCTGATGGATCGGGCGCTCAAGCACCTGCTGACGCGCTTTGACCACCTCAACAACCAGTCGGGGGTGCGTCCGCAGATGTTCCAGATGATTGGCTCGATCAAGCTGGCGATGATGTGAGGGGCGGCGGCAGTTCCTGCTGGGAACGCCGCAACAGCCACAGGCTCAGCAAGGCCATCCCGCCGATTTGGGCGTAGGCCAGCAGTTCGTGATTGAGCGTGAGCCAGAGGTCGTAGGTTCCGTGCAGCAGGAAGGCCACCAGCCATGCTCCCAAAACCATCCACATTTTCCGATACCAGTCCGGAGGCACCTGCTTGTCCTGATGCAGACGTTGTGCGGACTTTCCCAGCAGGTACCCCATCGGCATGGACATGAACGCATGGGCGGGCAAGGTGATGACGGTGCGGGTGACCAGCACGGCGAGTCCGTACTGGTCGAGGTAGAAGGCGTTCTCGATGGTCGCAAACCCCAGCGCCACGACTCCGGCCTGCACCAGTCCGTCTGCTGGAGTTCGGAGACGCCCCAGCCCGTAGGAAAGCAGTAGCAGGACGACCAGCTTGGCGAACTCCTCGTTGGCCCCGACCAGCAGCCAGAATCCTGTGCGGGACAAGGGGAACTCCAGCCCTAGGATTCCAAAATCGGTGGACGCTCCGGGCCAGAAGCGGGTGTATTTCTCCACCAAATGGTTGAGCAGCAACGCCAGCAGGCCGCAGAGATTTCCGCCGAGAAACAGGCGCAGCAGGAGCCAGAACTGTGGGCGCTGACTGCGATTCCAGCGGAGCAGCGCCCAGATCCACGCGAGTCCGGGAGCGATCACCAGCGCGGTTATGGGCAGCCACATATTTTCTGATGGTTGCGGTTGTGGTCTGAGCGTGGCATAGTTTTACAGCAACGTTTCCCTTGGCGTCCGTTTACGCTAACATGCCCTCAAGCCGGCAACAAGCTATGGAATGCACACCTCTTTCAACTCAGATTGATCATAACGAACTGGAGGCCATCACTCGCCAGATTGCGGCGGGTCGCTATTTCCGCCAGCTTGACGAGAAGGTTTTGGAGCAGATGCTCCGGCGTGGCGAACTGGTGAAGTACAGCCCGGAAGAGGTGGTCTTCCAGGAGGGCGAGGAGCAGGCGGCGCGTCTCGGAGTGCTGCTCGAAGGCTCCCTCGCCGTCACGTCGCAGGAGTCTTTCCTGATGCGGCTGGATCAGGCGGGGGATGTGATCGGCGAGATGTCGGTGTTGCATCCGGGACCGCATTCGGCGAGTGTGGTCTCCGAGATCGAGAGCCGGCTTGTGATGTTCCCCAGCGAGCTGTTCACGGCTCCGGGATCCTCGTCGGAGGTCTCCGCGATTTACTTGGTGTTTGCGCACATTCTTGCCGAAAAGCTGCGCATCACCACCGCCCAGTCCCGGTTGCAGCGCGGTAACCGCGTCAGTGACGAGGTCCGACCTCCGCGCCTTGGAGTGGTGGACCCGGACCCGGACTCGCGACAGCAACTGCTGACGCTGGTGCAGGAGGTCTGGCCGCGAGGGCAGGTTTCCGAGGTCTCCAAGGAAAAGCTGTTGGAAGGCGACCTCACCCAGCGCTTTGACCTCATCCTCGTGGATCCCTTGAACGGTGGCTCTGACGCGGACGTGGTGCCGATCATCGAGGGCTGTGTGCTCACTTCCGAAACGATTCTGGCCGTCAGTGCCTACTGCACGAAGGAGAGCAACCGCGAACAGCTTGCCAGCTTGGGCGTGACCTCGTTCTTGTCCAAGCCGTTCTCGGAGTTCGACTGCCGACACCTGCTCTCGCAACTGCGGATCGCCTACTACCGACAACGCGAGTTGGAGCAGGTGGAGCATGCCGCCGACACCGACCGCCTCACCGGACTCGCCAACCGCCGCAAGCTCGACGAGTTCATCGAGGCGCTGGCCACCCTCTATCCGGAACGCCGGGAGCCGTTCTCCCTCATCATCGCCGACGTGGACAACTTCAAGCACTACAACGACACCCACGGGCACCAGATGGGAGACGTGGTGCTGGCCACAGTGTCCTCGGTGTTCAAGACCCGGGTGCGGCGCGGCGACCTTGCTGCCCGTTTTGGAGGGGAGGAGTTCGTGATGATCCTGCCCAAGTGCAACAAGTCCAACGCCCTCCGGATCGGTGAAAAGCTCCGGCAGGCGATTGCCGACGAGGACATCCCCTATCAAGAACAGCAGCCCCTCGGCAACCTCACCGCCACCTTCGGCGTGGCCACCTTCCCGGAAGACGCAGAGTCCATCGAAGACCTGCTCAAGCAGGCGGACGACTGCCTCTATCGCGGGAAAGAGTCGGGCCGCAACGTCGTCATTGGTGCCAATCCGCTCTAGTCGGCCCCCCTGTCAAAAAAGCTTGCGTTCCAGCGCAGATTCCGGCCTAATAAATAGTTTACTTGTCATGTGCGCCGGAATCCGGGCACCGCTTGGAGTGAAGAGATGAAGACGCGAGTGGTTCGCAAAGAAGACATTGAAAACGGAACGCATCCGCGCCAATGGTGGATCGTGGACGCTTCCGGAAAGACCTTGGGCAATCTTGCCACCCGCATTGCCACGGTGTTGCGCGGCAAGCACAAGGTCATCTACGCCCCGCATGTGGACACGGGCGATTTTGTGGTGGTCGTCAACGCCGACAAGGTGGAGGTGACGGGCAACAAGGAAACCGACAAGATGTACTACCATCACACGGGCTATCCCGGCGGACTCAAGGAGTACCGCCTGAAGGACCTGCGATCCCGCAAGCCCACGGCGATCATCCAGCGTGCCGTCAAGGGCATGATGGCCAAGAACGCACTCAACCGCCACATGCTCACGCGCCTCAAGGTGTACACCGGGGACGAGCATCCGCATCAGGCCCAGCAGCCGCAGCCCCTTTCGATTTGACGGACATCCCGACATGACGACATTCGTTCAATACTACGGCACCGGACGACGGAAGACCTCCGTTGCACGGGTTTACCTGCGTCCCGGCTCCGGGCAAGTGATCATCAACAAGCAGCCCTTGGAGCAGTACTTTGGCCGCGAGGTTTTGCGCAAAATCGCCCTCCAGCCGCTGGAACTGACCGAGACCGGAGAGCAGTTCGACATTTACGTCAACGTTCACGGCGGCGGCCTTTCCGGACAAGCCGGGGCGATGCGCCACGGCATCTCGCGGGCCTTGCTCGCGGCGGATGAAGAGCTGCGGCCTCCCTTGAAAAAAGCCGGAATGCTGACCCGCGACCCCCGCAAGGTGGAGCGCAAGAAGTATGGACAGCCCGGCGCCCGCAAGCGCTACCAGTTCTCCAAGCGCTGACCCGCTCTCCGTGCAGGCCCGGACGGGAGTTTCCTCCGACCGGACATGACCGTTTTCCTCGGTTGCTGGACGCTCGTTTCCGGCCTGCTCGCCTTCAACGTCTTTCACCCCCTCGTTCCTCGCAGTTTCCGCTCACCCTCTGCACTGGTCTGGTGTTTTGCGCTGGGCTGGCTGGTGGGGGATCTCGTGCTTTCCTTCCTGCTGCTTGATTTCGGGGTTCTCGCCCTCGCGTTTTGGGCGGGGGAACTCGCAACCGTTTCCGCGCTGTTCTGGCTGGTGCTGCACAGCCTGATCGCCGTTGTGCTGCTGCATCGGTGGCATCGGCTCTCCGGCCTGTCTTCCGGGCTTCAGTTGCAGTTGGAAGCGCAGGGGGCGGCGCTCACGCAGTTTCCTCAACCGCCCAAGGCGGTGGGATTCGTGGGATTCCAGCATTTGCTCTGGCCGCGCAAGCCAGAGGCGGTGATTCGGCACAGTGAGGTTTTCGCCAGTGCCGGAGGAACGGCCCTCACGTTGGACGTGTACCGCCCATCCGCTCCCACGCCTGAGCGAAAACCCGTCTTGCTGCATCTGCACGGCGGAGGCTGGCAGGTCGGCACCCACAATCAGGGCATCCCGCTGCTGCGGCACCTTGCCGCGCAGGGCTGGATTTGTGTGGCACCGACCTACCGTGTGGCTCCGCAGGTGCAGATTCCGGAGATGCTTGCGGATGTCGAGCAGGCGTTCAGGTGGCTGGTGCAACACCAGCGACGCTTGGGCCTCGACTCGGAGCGCATCGTCATTTCTGGAGGTTCCGCCGGGGGGCATCTTGCCTCGTTGCTGACGCTCAAGTTGAGCCGCCCGGTGAATCATATTCCCGGAGTTGCGCTTGCAGGATGCCTGAGCCTTTATGGCGTGTACGACCTGCACGGCTGTTTTGATGAGGACGCTGCGAGTCCGGCGAGGGCAACCCTGCTCAGCAACGCAATGGGCGGCAGGCCCAGCCGCCATCCAGAACGCTACGAAGCCATGTCCCCCCTGCATCAAGCACATTCCAAGGCACCGCCGTTTTTGCTGGTGCAGGGGGCGAAGGACGCGCTCATTCCGCCGGAGGAACCCCAAGCTTTCCAGCAGCGCCTCCGAGATGCGGGAATCTCGGCGACCCTGCTGCAATTTCCAGAAGTCGAGCACGCTTTTGATCTCTTTCCCACCCTGCCCACAAGACAGGCGCTTCCGGTGCTGACCGCATGGCTGAAGACGCAAGTTGCTCGATCCGGTTGACCTCAAGGCCAAGTCCAATTATGCTCATGGGGTCACAACCAATACCAAGGAGTTTCATGACTGAAGTCACCACTGCACCTGTTGTTTCCACACAATCCCCCGAACCGCTCCTGCTCCGCGAGGAGCAAAACGGCATTGTCACGCTCACCCTCAACCGACCGAAGCAGTACAACGCGCTGTCCGAGGACATGCTGGCCGCGTTGCAGGCGGCCTTTGACGATCTCACCCGCGACGAGTCCGCACGAGTGGTGGTGATCGCCGCGAACGGCAAGGCCTTCAGCGCCGGACACGACCTCAAGGAGATGCGTTCCAAGACCAACGAGCGTTACTTCCGGGACTTGTTCGCACAGTGCGGACGCATGATGCTTTCGGTCAATCGGCTGCCTCAGCCCGTGATCGCCCGCGTGCAGGGCATCGCCACGGCGGCGGGCTGCCAGTTGGTCGCGGCCTGCGACCTTGCGGTGGCGGTCGAGGAGGCCCGCTTTGCGACCTCCGGGATCAACCTCGGACTCTTCTGCTCCACCCCTGCGGTGCCCGTGAGCCGCAACCTCGCCCGCAAAAACGCCTTCGAGATGCTCTTCACCGGAGACTTCATTGACGCACCCACCGCGCTGGAGTGGGGGCTGGTCAATCGTGTCGTGGCCCCGGAGCAACTGGATGACACGATTCTGGAAATCGCCGGGAAGATTGCCGCCAAGCCGCCGGAGACGGTGCGGCTCGGCAAGGCGATGTTCTACAAGCAACTGGAAATGCCGCTTTCGGAAGCCTACCACTTCGCCGGAGACCGCATGGCCTGCAACCTCATGTACGACGCCGCGCTTGAAGGCGTGGACGCCTTCCTCGAAAAACGCCACCCACGCTGGGCACCATCCGTCTAAAGGCCTTTTTTCGGATTCACCTTGTATTCTCCTGAAGTTCAGGGAAACTGACTGCGGGGGGGGATAACTCAGGAATAAGGCTCTCCTGATGTTTCCCAAGTATCTGACCCTTAGTGCTTTTGCGCAGAGGGTTGTTACAACGCAGCTGTCCGCAGCAAAGACAGTCCATTTTTCGCAGGTCGGTAGGTTTTGTTTTTTTGAGACCCACCTGCGACATGGGTTTGTCTGCCCTCCAACCTTCCGCATGCCCGCACCTTCCCAAAGCCAGTTCAATCAGACCGTTTCCTCGCCAACGCGGGGTGGACGGTTGCCGGAAGTTCTGCCTCCAAGACCTGACCTCTCTGCCGTAAAAAGCTTGACGATCCAGCGTGGTGTAGTACATTCTGACGAAATCATGAAAACCCACGCCCCCCAAAGGGGGCGTCCCGTCGCATTTGCTCCTCTTTCCGATATGGCCTGAACGCATGATGACCCCACTTTCTGTTTTTCTCTCAAACCTCCGGGGTTTGCTGGCAAGTCTCTGCTTGGGAGGGTTGCTGGTTCTTGCCACGATCGCACAGGCGGAGTACTTGGTTCGCAACCGTCCTGAACCGGAACTCAAGCAGAAGATGCACCGGATTCTCCAGAAGACCTTGGGAGAGGCGTATGTGGATGTTTCGGTGCAGCGGCACGCGCTGATTAACACCAAGCTGAAAAAGCGGGAAAGCGATGTGCTGCCCGGCGTGCAGATCATGACTCGCCCGGAGGAGGCCAACGTAGTCTTTGCCTACCGCGTCATCACGGTGGTTGCCAAAACGGAGGTGGATTTGGATGGGATCGAGGCGCGCCTGCGCAACGACCTCAAGCTGGATCTGCAAGACCGCTTTGAGCTGTCGGTGGTGCTGGGCTTGGTCGAGGTCGAGCGTCCGGATTTTTCTCAGCAACTGGTGGATTATGTGAGCCTGCTGGTGGCGGCACGCGATGACCTGCGGGGCGGAAATTCTGGGGAGGCGCGCACCAAGCTTCAGCAGGCCGCCGAAATCAGCGCCAAGTTCCCAGACGGCTACGAGATGCTTGGCGTGGAGCAACTGATTCCGGAATACCGCTCAGATGCCTTGGAGCAGATGAGCATTCAGGAAATGCTCTTCGCCGGGTTGCTCGGCTTTCTGGTCTTGCTGCTGCTGGTGTTTTTCTTCTTTGTCTCCCGGAGTACCCGCCGCAAGGGCGACGCCGCAGAAAAGGAGCATCCGCTCCAACCCGCCTTGGGCAAGGTGGCGGAGGCCATTGAGTCCATGAAGCCGGAAGAGGAAGCGGAGGAAGAAGACTTGCCGCTTGCCGAAGAAGAAGCGGCCAGCGAGGAAGCGGAACGCGAGGATCACCTGCGCTTCCTCAAGGCCCTGCCTGCCACCGACCGTGCCAATTTGATCAAGACGCTGCCCAACAAGGATCGGGCCGTGGTTCTCAGCCAGATGGACCTTGTTGATGCGTCAGGCGTTCTCAACGCTCTGTCTCCGGACGAAGCGTTTGTGGTGCTGCACCAGATGCGCAGCGTTGCCATCTCAGAGCAGAAGCTTCAGGAGTTGGCGGAAAAGTTGACAGAAACTGCAAAAACGCTGGAGCAGCAGTTTGATGCGCTCGGACGCATCGGAGAGCTTTCCGGACAGGTCGAGACTGAGAAATGGCAGCAGATTCTCGCCAGCGCCGAAGCCTTGCAGGAGAAGCATCCGGACAAGCGGGAGCAGGTCAACGTTGCCTTGCAGGAGCTTCAGGCCAAGGGTGTGACCTTTGGTCAGTTGCACGAACGCCCGGAAGTGGACCATGAACTACTCGGCAGGGTGATGGAGCGCTTCGAACGTTCACGGCTGAGTAACGGAGGGCGCGTTTCGGTGCAATACCTGCTTTTCGAAGCAGAACCGCAGCTTCAGGAGATGATCCTCAGCGAGTACACCGAGGACACCCGGAAGTTCTATCAGGAGCAACTGGAGCAGCTTCAGCGGCAGGCCAGTGAGGACGAGGAGGCGCTGGTCCGGGTCGAGCAGATGCGCGACCTGCACCGGAGCCTCATCATGCGGTTGATTCATCAGGAATTGAACCGCATTCCAACCCCAACGAATCAGGAGGAGTAGAGCATGGCTACGGCCTCAAAATCAGACAAGATCGGCACGGTCATCGGTTTTATTTCGGGAATCGTTTTCATATTGATGGGAGTGCTGTGGCCGACAGAGTTCTCCAACCTTGCGTTGATTCTTGAGGGGAGCGAGCAATTGGACACGTTGATGGGCAAGGTCATCTACCAACTCACCCGTTTTGTGGACATCAAGTCCTTCTTCATCGTGTTCGGCGGCACCTTCTCCGTGACCTTCATCGCCTTCCCCTTCCAAAAGACCGTGCGCAGCTTTGGCAGCATCCTCAAGGTGTTTGCCTCCGACAAGGCCGAATTGGAAGCCGAGGAGATTTATGAGCAGTCCCAGAAGATCGGCGAAAAGCGCTTCAACGGCAAGCGCATCACCAATGAAGACTTGAACGGGATCGAGAATGTCTTCATGCGGCGCTGGATTGAGGGCTTGATCGTGCGGGAGCAGGTTCCGGATGAACAGATTGAGGAGATCATTCAGTCCGAGATCAAGATGTACGATCACCGGGCGGAGGAGGAGATTGAGATTCTGGAGTTCATGAGCACGGCGGCTCCGGCCTTTGGGATGGTCGGCACGATTGTGGGGCTGGTGCTGATGCTGGCGGAAACCGGAAGCGTCCGGGCGGTGATGCAGTCCATGTCCATTGCCATGCTGACGACGCTCTACGGAGTGATCCTGGCCAACCTGATTTTTCTGCCGGTGGCCTCAAAGCGCAAGCAGCTCAAGGACTCGAACCTTGTGCTGCTGGAGATGATCCGGGAGAGCGTGCATGGCATCGCCCGTCGGGAATCGCCTTACACGCTCATGCAGGGGCTGGATTTGTTCCTGCCCAAGAAGCGGGAGGAGTTCGACAAGCAGTACGAGGGCTGACTCAGGCTCACAGATTGGAATTGTAGCAAGCGGGAGACGCCTGAATGTTTGTTGGCAAGCGCAAAGGAGTGGGAGGCGGTGCAGAGGTTCGCTGGATCATCACCTTTGCTGATCTGATCACCCTGTTGTTTTGCTTTTTCGTGTACCTGTCGCTGTTCACCAAGCCGCAGGTCAGCATCAAGGGGCAGTTCAAGGTGACCGAAGCGGTGTTGTCGAACTACCAGACCTTCCTGCCTGCGGAGGCTTTGGGGAAAGTCCGCCAGATGCTGGGAGCCACCTATGAGATGGAAGCGGAGTTTGCCGAGCAGGTGGAGCAGCAGATTGGCCCGGAACTGATGGGGCTCTACAAAAAGCGCCTCATCCTGACAGGACTGGTGGAGGTGCATCTTTCAGAGCAGCAACCGGTCAGTCGGATTGGGGTGGTCGTCAGTGACAAGGTGGAGGAGGAGATTCAGGTGCCCCTCCACTTCACCGGAAGCGCCCGGCGAGGGCCGACCGATGCGACGCTTTGCACCGACGAGGGGCTGCAAGCCCTGACTCCGGAACTGATGCAGTACGATTACATGTTGGGGGGAGAAACGGTGACGGTCAGAAAAGACGAGCAAGTGGGGGAACTCCCCCTGTGCCTCATCAATGATGACCTGTTTGAACTGGACGAGACCATCGTGGTGCAGATTGGCAACTTGGAGGAAAACGTGGAGCGCGGCAGCCTGATTTCCAAGCAGGTGGTGATCGCCGATGACGAGCCACTGCCCAAGGTGTCCTTTGCGATTGACCGCAGGGACATCTTTGAGGGGAGCGTCAACGTGACCGCGCTCATTCACCCCATCAGCGGGGTGGAGACCACCGTTCCCTTGGGAGCGCGGGGCACCGCCACGGAGGGGGTGGACTATCGCTTTGCCGACGGCAAGGCGATCACGATCTACCCCTACACGGAGAAGGGGGCGATTGCGCTGGAAGTGATGCAGGAGGAGGTGCCGTTGTATGCGACCCGCTCCCTCATCGTCGAAATTCTCAGGGAGAAGCTGGAGCATGCCGAAACCGGGAAGACCGACAAACAGTTCAACACCATCGTTGGTGCCTTGGAGATGAAGGATTGCAGTGGCATCCACCGCTTCTTGAGGGAGAACGAGGGGCAGTTTGCAGGGTTTGAGCTGAACGCCACCAAGTCGCGCTGCATCCTTTCGCTGCCCTCGGCGTTCTTGTTCCGCAGCGGGGAGGCCACGCTCTTTGCGAACCGGAGGGGCGAGTTGCACAAGTTCATGACGACCATCCGCAACCGCTACGAACTGGAAGGGGATGCGATCCGGGTGGAGGGACACACGGATGATGTCCGGATGGGGCCGAACAGCCCGTATGCCAACAACTGGGAGCTAGGCTCCGCACGGGCGACCAACGTGGCGGTCTTCATGATCCAGCAGGCCGGGTTTGATCCCAAGCTGCTGGCCGCGGCAGGCTATGCGGATACCCGTCCGAAGGTGCCCCTTGTGGACCCGTCCGGGAACCGCAAGCGGGGCAGGGCGCTGCGGGAGGCTCGTCGGGCCAACCGGAGGGTCGACATCATTTTCACTCGGCCTCCAACGGCTGAGGTAACGCGCCGCTTCTTCCCGTGAGCGGATGCGGAGCAACAGGAAGCGGTCGCTGGGGGCCGATGGCTGGTGGGGCCAACGCAACCGGGTTGCGCTGGTGGTTTTGTTGATGCTGTGGATAGGAACGGAGAATCGAGTGTTCGCCCAAGAGAACTCAAAGCCGATGGCAGAGACGCTGATCATGCAAACGTCTCCCACCAAGGTGGAGCAGTCGGACGGCGTGTTTGTGGTGGAAGTGAGCGCCTTTGAACCTTTTTTGGTCGTCAAGGTCAACGGCTTCGCGCAGATGGTGCTTCCGGAGGCCGACTGGCAGGTGTTTGAGGTGCCCTACCAGCTCAAGCCGGGAGACAACGAGTTTGTGGTCTTTGTGCAAACCAAGAATTCCGAGAAGCAGGAATCTTTCACCGTGACGTACACGACGCAGGAGATGAAGGAGGAGAAGCAGAAGATTGACCCGCTGAGCCTCGCCTTTGTGCTGGGCTACACGCAGAGCGACAACATGCTGCAAGCCAACGCGCTGACCCCGAAAAAGCCTGCGGCTCGGCTCGATGCCGTGCTGATCTCCGGGTACCGCTACAAGCTGCTGGAAAATGCGGGCGTGTCCCTCAAGTTCCTCCTCAAGGCGGATCGCCAGCTTGACCGCAGCCTGAGCCACCGGGAAACGGGCTACCGCAAACTGGCGCTGGAGTACGACCACCAACGCTTGTGGGGCACGAACCTCACCACCGGATTGGGGCAGAGCGTCTTCAGCCTCAAGAGCACGGACACGAGCAAGCCAAGCACCTTGGGGGAGTTCCAGGCCAGCACCCGGAGCGTGTTCTTGTTTGCAGGAGTGGACGTGCCGTTTGCCGGAAACTACGTGGCGTCCGCGAAACTTCAGTTGGACCTACAGACCGGACAAAGCGCAGACAACGCAGGCACCGTGACCTCCTCGGACTTGGGGCTGCGAATGCGCTTCGGCGGGTTTTCCACCAAGGTCGGGGCGGACCAGAAATCCGGTGCCTTCAAGGACGCCAGCAACAACACGAGTTCCAGCACCGCGAAGGCCAGCGCACGGATGACATGGGGCGGTTGGACCCCGCATGTGTCCTATCAGAGCTACAACCAGAAGTACCTGCAACCCAACGCCGTGACCGGGCTTCAGGTGCAGAACCGACGCAACACCTCCAGCTTCGGGGTCAAGTACCGCTGGAGCGAATCGCTGCTGCTGGACCTCTACGCGAAGCAGATCAAGGTGTCTTCCAACGAGGAGCTGAACGCCTACAGCGAAAACCAGGTCGGATTGCAAATGATGTGGAGCTATTGATATGGCCCGGACGTTCACCACGCTGCTGTTGCTGATTTCACTGAGCCACTCCGTGTTTGCGCAGGGCGGCACCCTGCGCTTGGAAAAAGGCGTGGTGAAACTGCTGCGCGAAGGCCGGAGCCTGTTTCTCAGTTCGGCGGGTGAAAAGTACCGCTTGCAGCGCGGGGACCGCCTGCACACGGGTCCAGACACGCGGGTCACCGTTGCCGTGCGCGGGGAAGCGGAGGTGGTGGAACTGTTCTCCAACGCCTTCCTGCACTTCCGGGGCGTCACCACCAGCCAGACCAAGGTTGCATTGCTCACAGGCAAGGGCAACTTCAAGGTCGCTCCGGCTCCAGAAGCAGGTTCGGAGCGCAGGACCGCGCTCAAGTCGCTGCGTCCGAAAACGGAGGGGCGGCAGAAATTTGGCCTCAAGGAGCGCATGGGCGTGGCCAAGAAACCGGGTGCCCCAACAGACGTGGAGGAGGCCATGAAACTTCCGGAATCCCTTGCGGCACAGGAAGCGAGGAAGGGCGAGCAGGAAGCCGGATTTTGGGCCAAGATCGGCTCCGGCCAAAAGCCGTCCCGCCCCCGCAGGAGCATGGCGCGGTTTCAGGTCCGCACTGTTTCCGCGATTGTCGCAGTGCGCGGAACCGATTTCGTGGTGGCCACTGCGGGAGACGTGACCAACGTTCTCACCTTGGAGGGGATGGTTGGCGTGGCGGCGGCGGATATGCCGGATTATGAAGTCACCGTGCCGGCCAACACCGTGTCTCGGGTGCAGGGAGGGTTTGCCCCGACCCAGCCGGAGGAAGTGGGGGTGGACGAACGCGCACAGATCCTGGAATCCGAGGGCACGGAGGGGTTTGAGGATGTGGAGTTTGGCCGTCTGGAGACCACCGAAGCGATTGCCGAGCAGCGTCGCACTGGGGCCGAGGATTCCGGGGCGGTGTTTGATGAGGCCAACCCGGACGAGTTGCTGGACTTGCTGGAGGAAGTGGTGACGGAAGCGCCACAAGCCCCTCCGGCGACCTTGGAGACGAACATTCAGTTGCAGTTGAATTTTCAGTAGTTAGAATATGAGGGTCAATCACAAAATGTACACAGCGCTTGGGCACTCGACGTTCACCCCGTCTGTCATTCCCGTGCAGAAATCTTTCGTAGGAGCGGGCCGTTCCCGCGAACCAGCAACCGCAGGAGCGGGCCATGCCCGCGAACCAGAACGTCAGTCCGCGCATCCGGATGCGCCACGTTTCATCCGCCCTGTCCGACTGATGGGCGTGAACGGGACGTAGGGGCGGGTTTCAAACCCGCCCCTACACCAGATCTTGAGAGCATGAGCATTTATTGTAACCCCGAACCCAAGAGGTTCCGATGAGAGAAGCAAAACAACACAATCCCAAGACCCTCCTCGCCGGCGTGCTGGCGTCCGCGCTGGCGCTGCTGCTGGCGTGGGGCTGCGCGGTGCAGGAGGAGCAGAAAAGTCTTGCTGACCGCACCCCGGAGGCGGTGAGCCTGCGGGTGAGCCTGGGCGGGGATTCCCGCGCCGAGCGCTTCCTCGGAACCTTCGACGAGATCAGCACGCTCACGCTGGACCTCAAGCGCAACTTCGACGGGCGCGAGGTCGTCTCCGGCTTCCCGCTCACGCGGGACAACGCGACGGGCCGCTGGGCCGGGACGCTCAACAACCTGATCGTGAGCTTCGACTACACCGTCACCGGACACGCCTACAAGACCGACAACTCCAGCGGCA
>CAZQXS010000051.1:0-24650 GCA_964597275.1 uncultured Pseudomonadota bacterium
TATTCTTCCACTGGCGGCAGGACAATGACCTCGACGCGGTTGTTGCGTCGGCGTTGGGTGGGGGAGTCGTTGTTGAACTTGGGGCGGGTGGAGCCGAAGCCCTTGACGGTGAGCTTTTTGGGGTCCATGCCGTTGTCCACGAAGAAGCGGGCCACCCGCGAGGCTCTGGCTCCCGACAGTTCCCACGCCGAGCCCCAGCCCTGCACGGGTTGGTTGTCGGTGTGACCTTCCACCTGAAGGCGGTTGGGCAAGAGGAAGACCAGCCGTGAGAAACGCGCCATCTCCTTGGTGGCTTCCGGAGTCAGCTTCGCCGATCCCGGCTCAAAAGTCGCGCTGGCCGCAAAGGAGACCACCACGCCCTTTTCCTCCACCGTCACCCGCGTGTCGTCCCCAAGCTCCGTCTGCTCGACCTCCTTGGAGATTTGCTCGACCACCGAATCCCGGCCTTCCTGCATGAAGGGAGACCCCGGGGGCAGCGGCTTGAAGCTCTCGGCGACAGCCTTGAACTTCTTCGTCTCGTACACGCACGAGGCAAAGAGCAGGATGAAGAAGCAGAGCAGGAGGGTGACGAGATCACCATAGGTGAATATCCATTCCTGATCGAACGGCACACAGACTTCGCAATCCTCTTCGTCAATCAGTTGGCCCATGAGCGTGGCTTGGTGTCTTCAGTCGTCGGATCAGCGCTTCACTTCTCCGGGAAGCAGAACGATCTGCACTCGGCGGTTCAGGCTGCGCTTGTAGGGTGTATCGGCGTGAAATCGGGGCCGTGAGTCTCCATAGCCCGCAATCTGGATGCGCTTGGACGGGATCTGCTTGGTTTCCAGATATGCGGCAATCACGCTGGCACGAGCAACGGACATCTCCCAGCTTGAGGGATACTTCGGGTTGGTGTCCGAGGAATCGGTATGTCCGGAAATCAGGATGTCATGCTGCTGCGCCCCGATGATGGGAAGAATGCCATCAAGTGTCTGTTTGACCTCATCCTTCAGTTCAGTCGAACCCTGATCGAAGGCGACAACCTTGTTGAACGAAACCTCCACTCCTCCTTCTGAAGCACGTACGGTGACATCGTCCGGCATCTCCAGTTGATCCAATTTGTGCTCCACCTTGTCCTGTTGGGAACTACGCCCACTGAAAACGAAGGGACTTCCGGGAGGCTGTGACTTGAAACTCTCCGAAATCTGATCAAGCTTCTCCACGTCCGTGCGGCACATCGAGAAGAGCAGGATGAAGAAGCAGAGCAGCAGGGTGACGAGATCGCCGTAAGTGAAGATCCACTCCTGCTCAAACGGCTCACAGACCTCGCAATCCTCTTCGTCAATCAGTTGGCCCATGTCGGCTTCAATTCAGGCAGATCGGTCAAGTTCTCAGTTTTCCGTTCGAGCTGAGCTTGTCGAAGCCCAATTTCCGTGTACCCTTCGACACGCCCAGAACGAACGAAAGGCGTTCCTTCCAGCAAACGCTTAACAACCCTTGGCTTCAATCAGCGAGGATCAGCCGCCTTCACCACCACCACCCTCAAACTTGAGGGCCTCGTACATCTTCTTCTTGTCCGGCGGCAGGTAGTTCATCAGGTCGCTCTCAATGAAGTCCGGACGCTGTCCGCCTTCAATGTAGAGAACCCCGTCCTTGATCATCTCCATGAGCACCTTCTCATCAGCGGCATACTGGGAGAGCTTTGTTTTGGCCGGAGAGAAGATGGTGTTGGCAAACAGCGAACCGTAGAAGGTCGTGATCAGAGCCACGGCCATTGCAGGTCCAATCGCGGAAGGATCGTCAAGGTTTTGCAGGAGCAGGACGAGTCCCACGAGCGTTCCCAGCATCCCCCATGCCGGGCAGAGCGAAGCCATCGTGCCAACCACGTTGATCTCGGTGTCCTTGCCGGCCATCGTGTATTTCATCTCGTGCGCCATCATGTCGTTGATGTTCTCGCGTTCCACTCGGTCCACCACCAACCGCAGTCCTCCGCGCAGGTAGAGGTTTTCGATGCTGGGCAGGGCATCTTCGATGGCGAGGATGTTTTTGCGGGCGATCTTGGCAACGTCCACGATCAGGGTCAGGGTCTCCACCATCTGCACCGTGCTGGGCTTCCATGATTTTCCGACATAACCGAACTGCCCCTTGGCATCTCCCATTGGGTGAGCGATGAGGGTGGATGCAATCGTGCCCCCAAAGACGATCAGCAGGGACGGGGCGTCCACGAAGTAGCCGAGGTTCCCTATATTGAGCTGAAAGGTCGTGAAATCAAAGGCCATGGCGAGGACCAACAGCACCCAGGCCAAAATCGTTCCAATGAGAGTTCCTTGTTCCATCCGTGCTTCCTTTGAGCTTATGGCGTGATCAGGTATCGCTTTGACTTTGTGGAGGCAAGCAATATCCGTGACATTCCCACGTCGTAGAGAATCTAACTAAAATCATGTCTTTGGAAGAGCGCCTTGCATGGGCACTCGGCAAAGCCTACCGCACTTCGGGCAGAAACGCCAAACCTGCCCGATGCTCACGTTGGCAACGCGAACAAGCGCCTCGCGTTTTCGGAGGTCTGGGCGGCAAGTTGCGCGACCGGAACCCCCAAGTCTTCGGCAAGAAACTCCGCGATCACGGGAATCCGCGACGGGTCGTTGGGCTTCCCCCGGAACGGCACGGGGGTCAGGTACGGGGCATCGGTTTCCAGCAACAGCCGATCCAGCGGAAGGGTGCGCACCACCTTGCGGAGTTCCTCGGCATTCTTGAAGGTGACGATGCCGTTGATGCCAATGCACCAGCCCAGCGCCAACAGCGCGTCCGCCATTTCCTGAGAACCTGTGAAACTGTGCGCTACCCCTTTGCGGGAGATTGGGTTTTCCTCCAGAATCCGGAGGGTGTCCTCCTCCGCCTCACGGGTGTGCAACACCACCGGAAGTTGCAGTTGCTCCGCGATTTGAAGCTGCTCCCGGAAGGACGTCTGCTGCGTTTCGGCATCGGAAAAATTGTAGTGGTAGTCCAGCCCCATTTCCCCCACCGCCCGGATTTTCGGGTTGCGCCGCACCCGCTCCTGAATTTCTGCCCCCAGCGACTCGGTGTAGGTCTTGGCATCATGGGGATGCACCCCAAGGCTGCCGAAAACCCTCGGATGCTCCTGCGTGAAACCATCCACAAAATCAACCGATTCCGCATCCACGGCAATCGTCACCACGGTTTCCACTCCGGCCTCCTGTGCCTGCTCGAACGCTGCTTTTGGAGAGAGTTCGAGTCGGTCCAAGTGGCAGTGGGTGTCAATAAAACTTGTCATGCAAGCCGATCTTGGGATAGTAAAGGGGGGTGTTTTTCAGCAAAAAACAGGTGCTTGTCGCACTGAGCAACAGACAGGCGAATTTCACGAAGCAGACCAGATTTTCCGGAAATGATCAATTTCAATCTCTCCACAGGGCGGATCGTAGCAAGGGGAGCGCGGCTGGCGGGCATCGTGCTGGGAGGGATTCTGCTCTCTGGCTGCTACACCGTTCAGCTTTATCACGACTCGGACCCCCTGCGCTCCCATCCGGACGCGGAGACCAGCGACCTGTCGGTGGTGGGCGGAGCATTTCGGCTGGACGCTCCGGTCGCGTTGCGGGAGTTGTGCCCCAGCGGAGTCTCCAAGCTGGAGGTGCAACAAGCTCCCCTTGACATCCTCATCCAAACCGCCACGCTTGGTGCACTTCACCAGCAGACGGTGCGGGCGTGGTGCAAACGACGCAAGCGCTGATCCATGCCCGCTGACGACCTCCGGCGCTTCGCCAACCGCCTTGGCCATCAGTTCCGGCATCCAGAGCTGCTGGAGCAGGCCCTGACCCACAAATCCGTGCCCTCCGAGGTGGATGGCGAACCCCGTCCCAACAACGAGCGGCTAGAGTTTTTGGGCGACGCCGTGCTGGATTTGCTGGTGAGCGAGTTGCTGATGGAGCGCTTCCCCGACCTTGACGAGGGCGGATTGTCAAAATTCCGGGCGAGCCTCGTCAACGAGGAACGCCTCAGCCGCATCGCCATACGTCTCGACCTTGGGATCTTCCTGCGGCTTGGACGCGGGGAGGAGATGACCGGAGGCCGCAAGAAAGCCTCGCTGCTGGCCGACGCGCTGGAAGCGGTGGTGGCCGCGCTCTACCTCGACAGCCGCTCCGAGGGCGGGGTTGGGAAGACCGCACAGGTGGTGGAGCGGCTGTTTGATGAGGAACTCCCGGAAGACTCTGCGGCATTCATCTCCCGCGACTACAAGTCCGAGTTGCAGGAACTAGCGCAAAAGCTGCTCAACACCTTGTGCATTTACGAACTGGTGGGGGAGGAAGGCCCGGATCACGAGAAGGAGTTTGAAATGGCCGTGCTGATTGACAACCGCGAGTACGGACGCGGAAAAGGCACTAGCAAGAAAGAGGCGAGTCAGGCGGCGGCGTGTTCGGCATTGCAGCAACTGCAACTGGAATCCCGCAAGGCCGGATGACCGCTCCAACCAAACCCAAGTCGTCCGCCAAAACCACCTCCGAACTCCGGGTCCGGATTCAAAAGGTGATCGCACAGGCCGGAATCGCCTCGCGCCGCAGCGCCGAGGGGCTGATTGAGGCGGGGCGTGTCACGCTCAACGGCGAAACCGTCTTGGCGCTGGGAACGCAGATGGTTCCGGGGGTGGACGTGCTGGAAGTGGATGGCGAGCGGGTCCGCATCGCCCAAGCCAAGGATCAGGTGGTTTACGCCCTCTACAAGCCCAAGAATTGCATCACCTCCCTGCACGACCCGCAGGGCCGGACCACCATCCGGGAGTTCTTTCCAAAATCCAACCGCCGATTGTTTCCGGTGGGACGCTTGGATTATGATGCCGAAGGGCTGATCCTCATCACCAACGACGGGGAGTTGGCGAACCAGCTCATGAACCCCAAGTTCAAGGTCTGGAAGAGCTACTTTGTGAAGGTCAAGGGCAAGGTGGAGGACGCGCAACTGGCTCCCCTCCGCCGGGGCATCACTCTGGAGGGGCGGCGGCATCGCCCGGCAAAAGTGAAGACGTTGCACTTCATCAACGACAAAACGTGGCTGGAGGTCTCGCTTCAGGAAGGCACCAACCAGCAGATCAAGAAAATGCTTCAGCGCGTCGGCTATCCCGTCCTCAAGATCAAACGCTTCCGGATCGGAACGCTGACGCTGGGCGAAATGAACTCTGGAGAATCGCGGCGGCTCAGCCAGGACGAGCGGGACGCCCTGCTCACGGCGGCAAGCTGACTCAAGGCACAACACGACATGGCCAAGGCCGAGCTTTACAAGATTTCCATTTCCGACGGCAAGATTTTGTTGCGGGTGCCACCCCAGCTTGTAGGGGCGGAGGTTCCGGATTTGGATGAGATCCAAGACGACCTGCACGTCCTGGGGGCAGACTACCTGCCCGAAACCCTGCTGGAAGTCTATGAGCAAACCTCCGGGAATTTCGAATACCTCTGCGACGAGAAGACCACCGAGTTCATTGTCTTGGTGGAGATGAACGAGGATGAGTCGCAGGTGTTCCTGAACATCGTTCCACCGCAGGAGCCGGCGCAGCCCGTCACCATGGAGCGTTGCTTGGATGCCCTCAAGGAGCAGGGCATTCAGCAGGGCATTGACAAGGACACGATCCAGCGCATGATCGCCGAGCAGGTGCATTACGAACCCACCGTTGTGGCGCAAGGCCGGGTGCCTGTACATGGGCAGGATGGCTGGGCCGAGATGACCTTCCTCAAGGAAGGCTCGCGCCCCAAACCCGGAGTGCAGGTCAACCTGCGGGAAATGCCGTTGCTCCAGGAGGTCAAGGCTGGAGACACGCTCGTCAAACTCACCCCCTCCACGGCAGGGGTGGACGGCTTCACCATCACGGGCAGGGCAATCACCGCGTTCAGCGGCAAAACCTACCGCATTCGCCCCGGACGCAACACGCGCTACAACGAAGACCGCACCGCGATCATCGCCACCAAGGAAGGTGCGCTCTGCCAGCTCGGCTCCTCGCTTTCGGTGGAGGAGGTGAAGGTCATTGACAAGGTGGACGCCAGCACCGGACACATCCGTTTTGACGGCATCCTGAAAATCAAGGGCAGTGTTTCCGACCGCTACAGCGTGGAGGCAGCTCGCATTGACGTGGGCGGTTCCGTCGGCAAGGCCAAGCTGCGGGCCAGTGGCGACATCCGGGTGAGGCAGGGGATTGTCGGGGGCTTGGTGCAGGCAGGAGGCTCGGTGCTGGCGCAGTCCATGGACGAAGCGCAGGTGAGCGCGGTGGAGAATGTGCTGGTGATGGACTACATCAACGACTCCAAGGTGTTTGCGGGCAACACCCTGCGGATCACGGGCGAGCGTGGCTATGCCTCCGGAGGCACCCTTCAGGCGGGCAACCTGATCTGGATTCCCAACATCGGCGAAGAGATTCCAGAGGATTTGCCGGAGGATTCTGAGGAAGAGCCGCCCCAGACGTTTTTAGATGCGGGTATTTCCATCAACGCCCGGAAAAGCTTCAACGCCCTCAAGGAAAGCCTGCAAAAGTCCCACGAGCAGTTTGAGGACCAGCACAAGGAGTTTGCAGAGACCCTGGACAGCTTCAAGAACCAGCAGCTTCCAGATGATCCGGAGGCGCTTCAGGAGAAAGTCAGCGGCCTGCGCAAAAACCTGCGCGGACTCTTCAACGACCTCCACAAGCTGGAGCTGCAAAACGACATCAACCAGCTCAACAACGAAGTGGACGGCGGCATCGTTTTTGTCACCAGCAAGGCGCAGCCCGGAACGGCGGTCAACGTCCGGCGCATGCGCTACAACGTCCTCACTCCGGCGACAAAGGTTGCGTACTTCTTTGAACAGAACGGGATTCAGTCCCGGCCTTGCGGCGATCTATTGGAGAAGCACCAGCGGTTCTTTCCCCGGATGCCCTTCTAGCAATCCCACACCGGACTGGAGGCGATGGCAGAGATCACCAAGGTTGAAGTGCAGCGGCGCGTGAAACGCCGCGAGACGCTCAAGGAAATGGACCTCAGCGGGTTGCACTTTGAGGAAATGAACCTCGACGGCGGCGACTTCCGCAAGTGCAAGCTGGAGGGCAGCACCTTCAACGGTGTCCCCATGAGCTACACCCGCTTTGAGGCGTGCAACCTCAGCCGCTGCGAAATGCGCAACACCAGCCTGCGGGAATCGGCCATCGTGGAGTGCGACCTCAGCGACACCGAGATGCAGGACAGCGACCTGTCCGAAGCCAACCTGCGCAACTGCACACTCGTCCGGACCAACATGAGCGGCTGCCGACTCGTGCAGGCGGTGATGCTGGCAGTGAAGGGGCACCTCTCCAATTTCTCCCAGGCCGTGATGCACAACGTGCTGCTGGGCGGAGCCAAGCTGCAAGTCTGCGATTTCAGTGCCTGCGACGCAAAGGAGCTTCAGGCGGAAAACGCCGATTTCAGCGGATCGCTCTTCGCCGGATCGCGGCTTCAGGCTTCCCTGTTGTCCGGGGCAACCCTCAACTTTTGCGACCTCACGGCGGCGGCGCTGGAGGAGTGTCGGCTTGGAAACGCCTCCTTGTTCGCCGCGACTCTGCATCACGCCCGCTTCAACACGACCGACCTGACCTCGGCGGTGTTGGCCCATGCCCAAGGGGCGGAGGTGCTGTTTCAGGACGCAACGCTCGACAACGCGAACCTCTCTTTCACAGACTTCACGGGCAGTAATTTCAACGGCGCGGGGCTGTCCGGGATTTACGAACACGAAACCGTGTTTGAGGGCGCGAGCTTCGAGGGAGCCACGCGATGACCTTCCGGGCCTTGGGCATCATGCTGGGAGCCGTTCTGCTGTCCGGCTCTGTGCAGGCGGAATACCGCGCCTATGAACTGGAGGTCTTTGACCGCGTGGCCAACATTTCCCAAAAGGTCATCACGGCGTTCTCGCCATCGGACTACATTGCCGCGTATGGCGGCCCGGAGCGTTTGGGCGTGACCATCCGCGCCTCCTGGATTTGCTACGGAGACACGGCGAGCTACAAGCCGGTCTGCCCCATGCCCAAGACGATCAACCCGCAGTTTCAGGACGGCGACCGCATCCAGATCATGCTCCCCAAGCATCTCACCGACCAATGGGTGGGAGTCGTCGAAAACAGCTTTTTCCGCCCGGAACTTCGCAGTAATGTGTATGGAGTCCGTTTTCCGGATCGTGGAAACCTGTATTCGCGCTACTACGAGGCGCATTTGCAAAAAGCACCCTGAACTCCAACCGAGCCGATTCCCATGGAACGCATCAAGTCCGCCAGCCTCATGACCGCGATCAAGACCCCGTACACCGCCGACGGGGAGATCGACCTCGACACCTTTGACCAACTGGTGGAAGCTCAAATTGCCGGAGGCGTGGAAGGACTGATCATCGCCGGAACCACCGGAGAGGGGCATCTGATGGATTGGGAGGAGGAACTGATGCTCATCGCCCATGCCGCGCATCGCTTTGGGGATCGAACGCTGATCGTGGGCAACACGGGCAGCAACAACACTCGCGAGGCCGTGCGGGCCACCCGCTTCGGCTTTTCGGTGGGAATGCACGCCGCCTTGCAGATCAACCCCTACTACGGCAAAGCCTCGGATCGCGGACTCCGCGAACACTTCCAGCGCGTCCTCGACCTTGGCCCCGGCATCATCTACAACGTGCCCGCCCGCACCGCCCAAGACCTTCAGCCCGAACTGATCGAAGACCTCGCCCAACACCCCAACCTGCTCGGCGTGAAAGAGTGCGCGGGTAACGAGCGCATGGGGCACTACGAATCCAAGGGCATCGCCTGCTGGTCCGGAAACGACGACCAGTGCTTTGAAGGACGACACCGCCACGGCTCGCACGGGGTGATTTCCGTGACGGCCAACATCGTTCCGGGGCTGATGCGCAAGCTGATGGACACGGACGATCCCTCACTCAACGAATGCCTCCAGCCGCTGATGGCGTGGCTCTTCCACGTTCCCAGCCCCAATGCGCTCAACACGCTGCTCGCCATGACCGGGGCCACGCAGCCCGTGTTCCGGCTGCCCTATGTTCCAGTGGATCAAGCCGCCCGCGAACAGGCCGTGGCGATGCTCTCCGGACTCAACGAATCGGATTGGGTGGGGAATGAGTTGCGGGTGATGGACGACCGCGAGTTCACGCTGATCTGAAGACTGCCCGAAAAGGGCTGTTAAGGAAAACCAATTTCGCTCGTCCTCAGCTTGTCGAAGGATGCGAAATTGGGCTTCGACAGGCTCAGTCCGAACGGGGGTGCAGAGAACAGGCATCCCTGCGTCTGAAAGGAGGCTAACTCCAAAAATCGAGCCGCACCTTTTTCTTGCGGTGCCGGGGCAGAGAGAAGAGTGGTTCCGGCTCCGGGGCTTTTTGAGGCCGACGCTGCTGGGCGCGGTAAGCCGGGATGTGCTGCTCGACCTCCACAAACATCGGCCCCATGCCGTCGTTGCGCGTCTCGGACATCGAAAGGTTGTAGTACGGCACCACCTGCTGAAACTTCGTCGCCCGCACCGCCCGCACCGCGTCCACCTTGTCCTTGCCCCCGTCCGTGTAGGTCGGGTAGAAGTTAGTCCGGACGTTCGGACGCTTGATCGGTGTGCGCCGCTTTTGCAGTGATTCTTCCATCCCTACGTTGTGGTGAGCGGTTTCAGACATTGATACCCAGTAAGCTCCACTATAAACTGTTTCCAAGAAACTGCAACCTTCGCTCGGATTTATGCACTCAACCCCTGAACACCTGGAACTCGTCTTGGCCAGCCCACGCGGCTTTTGCGCCGGAGTGGACCGTGCCATCACGATTGTCGAAAAAGCCGTGGAACAGTACGGCCCGCCGATCTACGTCCGTCACGAAATCGTCCATAACCCGCATGTGGTCAACCGACTCCGTGAGCGGGGAGTCATCTTTGTCGAGGACATCGGGGAAGTACCGGAAGGGGCACATGCGATCTATTCCGCGCATGGCGTGTCCCCAGCGGTTCGGGAAAAGGCGGGTGCCCGGAAACTGCAAGTGCTGGACGCGACTTGTCCCTTGGTGACCAAGGTTCACGGTGAGGCCAAGCGCTACGCCCGCAGGGACTACACCATCGTGCTGGTCGGGCACCGCGATCATGTGGAGGTCGAGGGCACGGTGGGCGAGGCACCGGAGCGCACAGTCGTGGTGGATTCGGTGGCGGAGGTGGAGAGCTTGGAGGTGCCGGACGAGTCCAAGGTCTCCTATCTCACGCAGACCACACTTTCGCTGGACGACACGGCGGAAATCGTGGCCGCGCTCCGGAAGCGGTTTCCACAGATCGAAGGCCCCGCCAAGGACGACATCTGCTACGCGACGCAAAACCGTCAGAACGCGGTCAAGGCACTGGCGCAGGAAGTGGAGTTGGTGTTGGTCGTAGGAGCGGCCAACAGCTCGAACACGGTGCGGCTGGTGGAAGTCGCACAAGCAGCGGGAGTGCCTGCGGAGCGCATCGAGTCGTCCGAGCAAGTGCGTCCGGAATGGCTCAAGGGCTTGGGGCGTGTGGGCATCACCGCCGGGGCATCGGCACCTGAAGACATCGTGCAGGGTATCGTGGCCAAGCTCCAGAGTTTCGTACAATCAAGTGCCGTCCGCACCCTTGAGCTGGTGCAGGAGGACGTCACCTTCGCCCTGCCGTCGGTGTTGCGAACTTAGGTTTCCTCACCCATCAAGACCGAGACATGCTCCCGCACACTTGTGGAGAGTGCCCCAAGGTCATAGCCCCCTTCCAGCAAACTCACCAGCCGTCCTCCGGCGTGCCGATCCGCCACTTCCAGCAATGAGCGGGACACCTCCCGATAACTGCGCTCCGTCAGTTTAAGCGAGGCCAGCGGATCGTCGCGGTGCGCGTCAAATCCAGCGGAAACCAGCACGAACTGCGGCTGGTACTGCTCCAGCGCAGGCAGCACCAGCGTCTGGAACTGGTGCAGGTACTCCTCATCTTCGGTGCCCGCTGGCAGGGGCACGTTCATGGTGTAGCCGGTCCCTTGCCCTGCGCCTTGCTCGTTGGCAAATCCAGTGCCGGGGTAGCAGGTGCGGGGGTCTTCGTGGGTGCTGACAAAAAGCACGTCCTGCCGCTCCTCGAACAGATGCTGGGTGCCGTTGCCGTGATGCACGTCAAAGTCCACGATGGCGATGCGCGTGTAGCCCAGTTCGCGCACAAGGAACTCGGCGGCAAGGGCGACGTTGTTGAAGAAGCAAAAGCCCATTGCCTGATCGCGCTCGGCATGGTGTCCGGGGGGGCGCACCGCGCAGAAGGCGTTGTCCAAGCGTCGGTCAGAAACCTCCACCACAGCCTCCAGCACAGCCCCCACGGCGTGGAGCGCAGCTTCGTAAGTTCCCGGCGACACCACGCAGTCCGGTGTGTCCAGCATCGAAGCCCCTCCGGTGGCGGCATCTTCCACGCGGTCAATGTGCTTGCGGGTGTGCAGCAGGTTCACCTCGTGAGGTTCTGCTGGTCGTCCGGAACGCGCTTGCAGGCGTTCCAACACCCCTTCGCTTTCCAAGTGCTGCTCAATCGCCCGCAGCCGCGAGGCGTTTTCCGGGTGCGCTCCCGTGTCGTGAGCGAGGTAAATGGGGTTGGTGTAAAATCCCGTACTCATGGTCAGCGATCAAACTCCTGCATGTAAATGTCCAGCACCATGACGTAAACGATGGGGTACTCCACATCCTCCATGATCGTCCTGGTCACCTGATAGGCCACGTTGTCGTGGTCAAACTGGCTGCCTTCTTCCAAATTTTCCACCTCCAGTTCCATCAGCATTCCCTCGGACTCCCCCAAGAGTCCGTGCATCCGGACCAGTGTGGTTTGCTCGTCTTGCTCGGACATGCCTCCTCCTGCATGAAATCCATATCCTCTTGGGCAGGTTGTATTCGATCTTGAGCAAAAGGACAACCCGATTCGACACAAACCACGCTCAGCTTGAGTTTCTAGGCAGATTTGCCATCATTTTTGGATGAGTTCTTTGCGCCAAAACTCTTTCGGAGCGTCTCCGCCGATCCCCCAAAAACTCAACCCGTTTCAGCGTGCGGCAACGGCAACGGTGCTGGCGACGATCTTCCTGATTTTCGTGGGAGGACTGGTGCGTGCGTCCGGGGCCGGATTGGGATGCCCGGACTGGCCACGGTGTTGGGGGCACTGGTGGCCCCCCTCCGACGTGAGTGAAATTGACGCGCTCCGCTACGATCTTGCGCTGTTCAATCCGGTGAAGATGTGGACCGAGTACATCAACCGCCTCATCGGGGTGACGATTGGGCTGTTCGTGCTGACGACCGCCGCACTTTCCTGGGGCTACCGCAAGACTCGTCCGGTCGTGTTTTACGGATCGCTCGGCTCGGTGGGATTGGTGCTGTTTGAAGGCTGGCTGGGCGGCATGGTGGTGCGCTCCGGACTCAAGCCCGGCATGGTGACGCTGCACATGTTCGCCGCCGTCGTGCTGGTGAGCCTGTTGCTCTACGTCACTTTTCGCGCCACCGAAGAACGCTGGGTCACGGAGCTTCCGGAGCATCTGCGCAGGCGTTTGCTGTGGGTGGCGGTGTTGCTGTTTGGTGGCACTCTGGCGCAAATCGTGATCGGCTCGCAAGTTCGGGAAGCCCTCGCCCACGTTGCCGAAACCCTTGCCCTGCCGCGAACCGCGTGGATTGACGAAATCGGCTGGCTGGATCATGTGCATCGCAGTTTCTCGTGGGTGATCTTGTTGGCGGGGGCGTACTTCGCATGGGTTGTGTTCCGGCAGGACACGCCGCCCCTGCTCCGGAAACTGTGTCTCGGAACGCTGGCGATCATGCTGGCCCAAATCCTTTTTGGCATCGTGCTGGTGTACGGCGGAATGCCGTGGCCCATGCAGTTGCTGCACACGGGGACCAGCGCGGTGTTGGTGTGTGCCGAATGCCTGCTGTTGCTGCAACTTCGGAGTCCCAAAAAAAAACCGCTGGCGGCCCACTCCGCCGCTGCCTGTTAACCACCGTACTTTGTTTTCAGAAGCCATGAATCTCGCTGTTTCCAACCGCACCGCCACTTCCGTGATCGGTGTGATCAGCACTGTCGTGTTTGTGTTCTTGCTCTGGCTGCTCTACCTCCGGGAGCCCGTGGTCACCACCGAAACCCCGGATCTCAGCGTCATGCCTCTGCTCAATGCCGTGCTCAACGGCCTGAGCGCGTGCTGCATCGCCATTGGCGTGTGGGCCATTCGCAAGGGCCACCGCACCCTGCACATCCGCCTGATGATTTCCGCGCTCACGTTTTCGGCGGTGTTTCTGGTGGGCTACCTCGTGTACCACAGCTTCCACGGCGACACGCGCTTTCAGGGCGAGGGGCTGATCCGGGGCGTGTACCTCTTCATCCTCTTCAGCCACATCGTCCTTTCGGCGGTGATGCTGCCGATGATCTTCAGCACCGTCTTCTTTGCCGGGGCCGAGCGCTTTGAATCCCACCGGAAATTGGCCCGCTGGACTTTCCCGATCTGGCTCTACGTTTCAGTCACGGGAGTGCTGGTGTACCTCATCCTCGCGCACTGGCCTGTGCCAGAGGCTTGATTCGCGCTATCCTGTTTCATGCGTCGCAAATCCTCCGCCCCGCTCTTCACCCCAGAGGAGCGGCAGGGCATCCTTGGACTCAGTGGCATCCTCTTCTGCCGCATGTCCGGGCTGTTTCTGCTGCTGCCCGTTTTCAGTGTGCTGGCGCAGGATTTTCCAGACGCGACCCCTGCCTTGGTGGGGCTGGCGATGGGCGCGTATGGCCTCACACAAGCCCTGCTGCAAATCCCCTTTGGCCTCTGGAGCGACCGCATTGGCCGCCGTCCGGTGATCGCCTTCGGCTTGGTGCTGTTCTGTTTGGGAAGTGTGCTGGGAGCGGTTGCGGATTCGGTGCAACTGCTCATCGCCGCCCGCTTGCTGCAAGGCGCAGGAGCGATCAGTTCCGCGATTTTCGCACTGATTGCCGACCTCACGCGCCCGGAAGTCCGCACCCGCGCCAACGCCGGACTCGGCATGAGCATCGGCTTGGCCTTCGGCCTTGCGATTCTTGCCGCCCCGTTGCTGGGCGAGTGGTTTGGGCTGCGGGGGCTGTTTTGGGTGATGGCGGCAATGGGCGGCCTCAGCCTCGTGCTGCTTTACACCACCGTTCCCGTGCCCCAACAGGCGCCGGTGGTGGCCTCCGGAAACCTCCAGCGGCTCCGTTCGGTGTTCCGCAACCCGAAATTGCAGGTGATTGATTGGGGCGGCTTTGTGTGCAGTGCAGGACTCTCGGCAATGTTTTTCCTGATCCCGCTGCTGTTGGTGCGCCACGGATTTCCGCGCAGCAACCTCTGGCAGATCTACTTGCCGCTGCTGTTTGCAGGTGCGGCCACGATGGTTCCTGCCGCCATCCTTGCCGAAGCCAAGAACCGCTTCCGGGAGGTGATGCTTGGGGGCAGCGTCCTGCTGTTGGCCTCGTTGTTTTGTCTGGGATGGGGATGGCGCGAGGATTCCCTGTCGTGGGTGGTGGCGTCGCTGTTCCTCTTCTTCATGGGCTTCAACGTGTTTGAGCCGATTTTTCCGTCGCTGGTCACGCGCCTGACCACTCCGGACACCAAGGGAACGGCCAGTGGCGTTTACAACCTCTCGCAGTTTTTGGGGCATTTTCTGGGAGCCACAGTGGCCGGGTTGCTCTATGAACAGCAGTTCTTGACCCTCACGGTAGTGATTGCGGTATTGGAACTCAGCTTCTTGTATGCTACGCTTTCCTTTCCAAATCCTGGCCGACGGAACCCTGAATCCAGTACGAATCCTGCGGATGCCTTGTCCAATTAGCTTCGGACCTCATCCGGCAACTCTCAGCTTCTAGCCCATGCCCGCTTCAGCCGACTCCTTTGTGATCACGCCTCTCCTGCCGATGCGCGAGGAGGTGGTTTTTCCGCGCAGCACCAGCCCCTTCTTCATCGGGCGCAAATCCTCGATGGACGCGCTTGAAAAGGCGCTTGCCGGAGAGCGCACCATCTTTGTGGTCACACAGCGGGACGCTGGAGTGGAGGAGCCGCAGGAGGGCGACCTGTACGAGGTGGGCGTGCTGGGGCGTGTGTTGCAGGTGATGCGCCTGCCGAATGGGACCGTGAAGGCGCTCTTCGAGGGGCATCAGCGCGCCCGCATCATCGAGACCAAACTGGCCTCCGGAGAATACCTCGCCCGCGTCCAGCCCCTGCCAGAACCGGAACCGTCCGGAGAGGACGTGGAAGAGGCCTCGGAAAAAATCAAGGAGCGCTTCAAGAGCTACATCCAGCAACAGAACAAGAAGGTGCGGGAAGAGTCGGTGCGCAAGATCGAGCAGGCCGATCCACGCTCCCTGTCGGATCTGGTTGCGCCGTTGCTGGGCATTGACCGGGATCAGAAGCAGAAGCTGCTGGCCACGGTCAACCCCGCCAAACGACTGGAACTGCTCCTGCAAATCCTGGAGGAGGAACTGAAAATCCGGCAGTTGGAAGGACGGCTCAAGAAGCAGGCCCAGAGCCAGATTTCCAGCACCCAGAAGGACGACTACCTGCAAGACCAACTGCGCTCCATCCAGAAGGAGTTGGGGCAGATGGACGACTCGCGCACAGAGATGGAAACACTGACGCAGCGTGTCAAAGATGCCAAGATGCCGGAGTCGGTGGAGGAGGAAGCCCAGAAGGAATTGAAGAAGTTGCGGCTGATGTCTCCACTTTCGTCAGAAGCCAACGTCGTCCGCAACTATCTGGAATGGCTGGTCTCGATGCCCTGGCAGGAGCGGACGGAGGACAACTTCGATTTGGAACGCGCCCAGACCGTGCTGGACGAGGACCACTACGGGATGGAAAAGGTCAAGGAGCGCATCATCGAATACCTTGCGGTGGCGCGGCTCAAGGGGTCGCTGAAAGGTCCGATCCTCTGCCTCGCCGGACCTCCCGGAGTCGGCAAGACCTCGCTCGCCAAGTCCGTCGCCCGTGCCTTGGAGCGCAACTTTGTGCGCATCAGCTTGGGCGGGGTCCGGGACGAGGCAGAAATCCGGGGGCACCGCCGCACCTACATCGGAGCCATGCCGGGCAAGATCATCCAATCGGTCCGCAAGGCCAAGAGCAACAACCCCGTGCTGCTCATTGATGAAATCGACAAGCTCTACCAAAGCGCGTTCAGCGATCCCTCTGCCGCAATGCTGGAAGTGCTGGACCCGGAGCAGAACAGTTCCTTCATGGATCACTACTTGGAGGTCGAGTACAACCTTTCCGATGTCCTTTTCCTCTGCACCGCCAACACCACCCAGCACATCCCAGCGCCGTTGCTGGACCGCATGGAGGTGATCCAGCTTTCCGGCTACACGGAATTGGAGAAGCAGCGCATCGCCGAGCGGTTTCTGGTGCCCCGGCAATGCAAGTCTCACGGCCTCACCGCCGAGCGCATCCGTTTCCGGAAGCTGGCGATTGGCGATGTCATTCGCAACTACACCCGCGAGGCCGGAGTCCGCAGCCTAGAGCGCGAGGTCGGCAAGATCTGCCGAAAGGTGGTCACGCGGCTCGTGCGCGGCAAGGGCAAGAAGAGCGTCACCGTGACCCCCAAGCTTGTCAACGAACTACTGGGGGTGCCGCCGTACTCCCGCGACGTGAAGGGCGAGATCAACGAGGTGGGCTTTGCAATGGGGCTGGGCGTGACCTCGATGGGCGGAGAGCTGATGCTCATCGAAGCCGGGCTGATGGTCGGCTCCGGGAAAATCCAGCTCACGGGCAAGTTGGGGGACGTCATGCAGGAATCCGCTCGTGCGGCCTATTCCTACGTCCGCAGCAATGCCGAGTTTTTGGGCATTGATCCGGAAACGTTCAGCAAGAGCGACCTGCACATCCACTTGCCGGAAGGCGCCACCCCCAAGGACGGCCCCTCTGCAGGACTGCCGCTCATCCTCGCCATTGCCAGCGCGTTCACCAAGATTCCGGTGCGGCATGAGGTGGCGATGACCGGGGAGATCACGCTGCGGGGGCACGTCACCGAAATCGGCGGCTTGAAGGAGAAACTGCTGGCCGCCAAGCGCGGCGGCATGGAAACGGTCCTCATTCCTATGGAAAACGACAAGGACTTGCCGGAGGTTCCGGACGAGATTAAGGACGGCCTCAATGTCGTCACGGTTCGGAATGTCAACGAGGGATTTGAAATCGCGCTGGAAACCCACCCGGCCCTGCTTCGGGATCAGCCATCCGCCACGTCGGCCACGGAAAGCACCGGAGAGGAAATCCCCACGCCAATGGACGCCGCCGCCCAAACCTGAAGCACGCGACTCCCGAACATCATGGCACGAAATGCACTCGACCCGACCTCGGACCTCTACCGACTCCGACACTCGCTGGCCCACGTCTTGGCGCAGGCGGTGCTGGAAATCCGGCCCAGCGCCAAGCTCGGCTTTGGTCCGCCCATCGAGCATGGCTTTTACTACGACTTCGATCTTGAGGAGCCGCTCACGCCGGAAGACCTGCCGGACTTGGAAAAGCGCATGCGCCGCATCATCAACTCTGGCCAGACCTTTGAGCGCGAGGAGTTGGGCGCGGAGGAAATGAGCGGGCGGCTTGAGGAATCCGGACAGTCGTACAAGGTGGAGCAGGTGCAGGATTTGTCCGCGCAGGGCGAAGCCCTCACGCTCTACCGCAACGGCCCGTTCTGGGATTTGTGCGAGGGGCCGCATGTTGCGAACACGAAGGAGATTCCGGGCAACTGCTTTGCGATCGACACGCTCGCTGGCGCGTACTGGAAAGGCTCGGAGCAGAACACGATGCTCCAGCGCGTGTACGGGCTGGCCTTCGAGTCCAAAACGGAACTGCGCGAGTTTCAGGAAAAGCGTCGGCTGGCGATGGAGCGCGACCACCGCAAGCTCAACGTCCAACAGCACTACTTTGTGATCGAGGAGGATGTTGGCAAGGGGCTGCCGCTCTGGATGCCCAACGGCACGGTGATCCGGGAGGAGTTGGAAAAGCTGGCGAAGGAGTGGGAGTTTCTGGGCGGCTATCAGCGTGTGGCCACCCCGCACATCACCAAGGAGAACCTCTACCACACCTCCGGGCACCTGCCCTACTATGCGGAGAGCATGTTTCCGCCGATGGAGGTGGATGGCGAGAAGCTCTACCTCAAGCCGATGAACTGCCCGCATCACCACATGATCTACAAGGCGGTGCCCCGCAGCTACCGCGACCTCCCGGTGCGCTTTGCGGAATACGGCACCTGCTACCGCTACGAGCAGTCTGGAGAGTTGGCCGGCCTGTTGCGGGTGCGCGGGTTGACGATGAACGATGCCCACATCTACTGTACTCCGGAGCAGGCCAAGGAGGAGTTCATCCGCGTCATTCGGCTGCACATTGACTACTACGAACTCTTTGGACTGCAAGACTTCTGGATGCGCCTCTCGCTGGCGGAAGAGGACGCGACCAAGTACGTGGACGATCCGGAAATTTGGCCTCGTGCGGAAGCCTTGGTGATGGAGGCGATGGACGAAGTGGAGGTTCCCTACGAGTCGGTGCGGGGGGAAGCCGCATTCTATGGTCCGAAAATTGATTTCCAAGTGAGCAACGTGGTGGGCCGGGAAGAGTCTGCCTCCACCAACCAGTTGGATCTGGTGATGGCCGGGCGTTTCGGACTCACCTACACGGGAGCCGATGGACAAGACCACGCGCCGATGATCATCCACCGGGCGCCGTTGGGAACGCACGAGCGCTTTTGCGCGTTCCTGATCGAGCATTACGGCGGGGCGTTTCCCACATGGCTCGCGCCCGTGCAGGTCCGGATCATCCCCGTCGCCCCAGCGTTTTCGGAGTACGCCCAGCAGCTTCAGGAGGCGCTGCGCCGCGATTTTCTGCGGGTCGAAGTGGACGAGTCCCACGACTCCTTCGGCAAGAAAATCCGCAACGGCGCAACCGCCAAGATTCCGAACCTGCTGATTGTGGGCGGCGACGAGCAAAGCAATCAGGCCGTCACCTGGCAGCGCTACGGCAGCAAGGCGAGGGAAACGGTCGCGTTTGCCGAATTCCAGTCCCGGATTCTGGAAGAAATCCGAACCCGCACGGACTGGCGGGACGGGTAGTCAGATCAGATTCCGTCACCGACCTCCAGCAACCAGCAACCAGCAACCAGCCACATGGCCGAAGCGGAAGTAGCAGAAGGCGCAGGCAGCGCGGAACTCCCTGAGAATTTTGCGGAGGAACTGGCGACTCGTGTCGTGGTCATCCTCCAAAAGCAGATGGACCCGCTCATCGGCGGGGCGGAGGCGGCGGACTACGTTTACGAAACCTGCTATCCGGACCACCTCAGCTACTACTTCGACGCCCTCGAGCTCCTCCACGAAAACACCGCGACCGAAAAGTTCACCGGACTCGCCTGGAACGGCCTCATCAACGCCGCCGTCAACGACAAAAAGCTCGATGGGCTGCTGACCAATATGATTGGGGCCGCGCTCAAAGGCTACTACGCGCTGGAGAAGCCAGACGTGGAGTTGAAGGGCAAGAAGTTCTCCGGCTACTCCGCGATCATGGCGATGACCTTCATCAAGATGGTGGAGAACGCCGCCAGCAACGATGACAACTGCGCGGAGATTTACTCGCACCTGGTGCGCCAGGAGATGGAGATTGACGCCAAGGCCCAGCAGGAGGAGAAGGAGACGGGCCGCAGCTCGCTGCCCAGCCTCCAGAAGATGTACGACGATGTCATTGACTTCCTTGCCACCCGTGCGGATTTCAAGGCCGGTTCGTTGAATCAGGACAATCCCTACGAATTTGTGGGGGTATTGCTGGAGAAGCTGCGCGGCTCCCGACGGTATGTGATGCAGGATGTCATGAACCTGCGGGCACTCGACAAGAAGAAGCAGCTCGAGATGGAACTGGAAAACCGCCTCGCAGGTGCGGAGGAGGTGGTGATGGCTGCTGCGCCGTTCACGGACGGGCTGGGTTTTTTCGTGAAGGAAAAGCGCTACAACTACAAGTTCCTCGCAGTCGAGAAAATCCGCATGACCCTGCAACTGCTCGGCTCCATCACCGGGGTTCTCTACTTCCTGATCGGCTACATGAACCTCTGGGAAATCAACTGGATTGACGGTGCGGGCCTCTGCATCATCATGGTGATCTTCTCGCGGGTCGCCGGGGCGCGTTCGCGCTTCCAGTACTTCTATCCGGTGGATGTCAGCAAGGAACTGGAGCAGAACTCCACGCAGTTCATCAACGTGATGCGCCACATGTCCAAGGAGCAGTTGGAGCAGTTCGTGGTCCGGCAGATTAAGGTGGACCGCAACCAGAACTTCCTCTCGATGGTTCCGGAGTACGTCAAGTACCTCTACGCGATCATGCCCGACCGCAAGAACATGGTGATCACCGTGGATGAGCTGTCGGAACTGGTGGAGAACTCCGAGATCGAAGTCGCCAAGCAGCTCCGGGGTGCGCTCTGATGGCGTGGTTCCGGCAGCGCATCGCCCAGCTCAACGAATCCCAACTCAACACCGCCGTCGAAATCCGGGGCTGGGTCCGCACCCATCGCGATTCCAAGAACCTCGCCTTTTTGCGGCTCAACGACGGCTCCGACCAGTCCGGCATTCAGGTGATTGCCGAACCCGCCACCGAGGGCTGGGACGAGATCGCCCACGCCACCACCGGGGCTTCGGTGGTCGTGACGGGGAAGCTGGTGGAATCGCCCGGCAAGGGGCAGGCGTTTGAGGTGCAGGCACAGCATCTTCGGATTCTGGGAGATGCCCCGGCAGAAACCTACCCGCTCCAGAAAAAGGGCCACACCCTTGAGTTTCTCCGGGAAATCGCGCACCTGCGTCCGCGCACCAACACGCTGGGAGCCGTCTTCCGGGTGCGCAACACGCTTGCATGGGCGATTCACCGCTTTTTTCAGGAGCGCGGCTTCCTCTACGCGCACACGCCGTTCATCACCGCCAACGATGCCGAAGGCGCGGGGGAGATGTTCCGCGTCACCACGCTCGACCTCCAGCAGCCGCCCCGCACTGCGGACGGTGCAGTGGATTACTCGCAGGATTTCTTCTCGCGCCCCGTCAGCCTCACGGTGTCCGGGCAACTCGGCGGCGAGGTGATGGCCCACGCCTTCACCGACGTTTACACCTTCGGCCCCACCTTCCGGGCAGAGAATTCCAACACCTCGCGGCACCTTGCGGAGTTCTGGATGATCGAGCCGGAAATGGCCTTCATGGAACTTCCGGAAATGGTCGAACTCACAGAGGAATTCCTGAAGTTCCTGCTCGGCGCAGTGCTGGATCGGCATGAGGACGATCTGGCGTTTCTCCAGAAAATGTACGAGCCGGGCCTGCTCGACAACCTCCAGCGCATCCGGGAGGCGACTTTCCAGACGATCACCTACACCGAGGCGGTGGAAATCCTGCAAGCCTCCGGGACACAGTTCGAGTTCCCAGTTGCATGGGGGGCGGATTTGCAGTCCGAACACGAGCGTTTCTTGGTGGATGAGCATTTCAACGGCCCCGTGACCGTGATTGACTACCCCACCGAGATCAAGGCGTTCTACATGAAGCGCAACGCAGACGGGAAGACGGTGCGGGCGATGGACGTGCTGTTTCCAAGGCTGGGCGAGATCGTCGGTGGCTCTCAGCGCGAGGACGACTTTGCCGCGCTGCAAACCCGCATGACCGAGATGGGCTTTTCGATGGACGAGTACGACTGGTACCTCGACCTGCGGCGCTACGGCACCACCCCGCATTCCGGATTCGGCCTTGGCTTTGAGCGGTTGGTGCAGTTCGTCACCGGCATGAAGAACATCCGCGACGTCATCCCCTTCCCGCGCACTCCCGGCAACGCCAAGTTCTGAGCCGCAACCCAACTCCGGGAACTCTGCCCGCGACACCTCCTTGAATCTTCTCATCGGCAGCAACGTCCACTGGTGGAACGCCGAAGCGGCGTATGCGGCCACGCTCGCCACGCTCCTGCAGAACGCCGGACACGAAGTTTGGGTGCTGACCCGTCCAAATTCCCTCAACGCCGAAAAGCTGCAAGCGCGGGGCTTGCGCACAGTGACGGACATTGACCTCAACTCCAACCAGCCGCTCCAGTGGCTCCAAAGCTACCACCAACTGCTCGACTTCCTGCAAACGCACCGCATTGACCTGATCCACGCGCACCGCTCGGAAGGCTATCCGCTCCTTGCCCTCGCCAAGCGCAAGCTCGGTCTTCCGCTCGTCCGCACCCGTGGCACCGCTCGTCCGCAGCGGCAAGGCTGGCTCAACCAAAAGCTCTACGGCGACTGGACGGACGCGACCATCGCAGTCGGCGAGGGAGTGGCCCAGCAACTGCGGCATTCCCTCGATTTGCCCAGCGACCAGCCCCATGTCATCTACTACCCCGCCGAGGAAGTCACGTCGGCCTCCGAAACATTGAGTCCGGACTATCACGCTGAATTTGGGATTCCGCACGACCACACGGTGCTGGCGTTCGTCGGACGTATCCGTCCGGAAAAAGGCATTCGGCTCCTGCTGAACACCTTTCGCCAACTGCTCGCGGAATTTCCCAAGCTCACGCTGCTGTTGCTCTACCGCGACACGCCCCCGGAGAATCCAGAGATGCAGGCCGTGCAGGCCGACTTGCAACGCTTGGGCGTGGCCGAAAACGTCCGGATGGATGCAGAGCGCGAGGACATCCGCGACCTCATGGCCTTTGCCGATGTGGGGGTGGTCAGCTCGGTGGAATCGGAAGTGATTTGCCGTGTGGCCGTGGAGTTTTTCTCGGCAGGCACTCCCGTGGTGGCCCTGCCCACGGGGTGTTTGCCGGAAATCATCGAGGATGGGAAGACCGGAGCCGTGGCTTCCGCACAATCCCCGGACGCACTGGCCGACGTGCTGCGACCCCTGCTCGCCGATGCCGTCCACCGCATCCAGCTTGGCACCAACGCCCGGCACGAAGCCACCACCCGCTTTGCCCCGCAGCATATGCTCAACGCAACGCTCGCCGTCTATCGGCAACTGAGCGAGTGCTGAATGTTTTTGGCCGATTCTCCACCATTTGTGCTTGTTTTGCCTTTTTCCTTGGCTCCAGCTAAACTGACCCCGAACGTCCCAATCTCGGAGACCCATGCTCGCCATTGACACGCTCGAAACTGCCCAGCGCTATCAGGATGCCGGACTGACCCCGGAGCAGGCCAAGGCCTACACCCAAATCCTCAAGGACTCCCAGCAGCAGAGTGTCGAAAACCTTGCCACCAAGGATGACCTTGACCATGCAGTCGAACTGCTCCGCAAGGACATGGCCACCAAGGCAGAACTCGCCGCAGTCAAAGCCGAACTCAAAGAAAACCTCGCTGGTGTCAAAGCCGAACTCGCCGATACCAAGGCGGACATCCGCATGATGAAGTTCATGCTTGGCCTCCTCATCGCCGGGGTTGCCTCCCTCGTCCTCAAAGCCTTCTTCGGGGCATAAGCTGACTGCTGACTCTCCCGCACGGGCAGGAATCCAGTCGGGCTGATGGCCGTCGGCCCAGACTTCCAGCTTGAGTTCTCCCCGCCGATTTCCTGCAATGAAGCCCTCGCCTTTTCAGGAGGAGTGGGTGAGTGGTTGAAACCACCTGACTTGAAATCAGGCAAGGGCGCAAGTCCTTCGGGGGTTCGAATCCCTCCTCCTCCGCCATGATTTCAATAACCTGCGGAGATTTTCAGGATGCATCAAGCACCCCTTGATTTGACCGTGGTGTCCATATAGGTGTCCACCGTTCCGGACGCACCCCCGGTTTCTCCGTACCATTTCATCCCCCGCATTTCCGCTTCGGTGACGAGGTTGTACCGCCGAAAGGCGATGTCCGTCTTGTGCCCGGATGCCTGCTTGATGAGGAAGTGATCGTTCCCGGCAAGCCGGAGGTTGTTGATGGCGCAGTGCCGGAGATCATGGAAGGTGAAATCTCCGAGTCCCGCCACCGCCTTGACGTAGTGATCCCGCTTCCAGTAGCGATCCGCAAACACGAATCCGCCTTGGATGGGCCGGGGGAGGGCTTTGAGGTAGTCGGCGACCTTCGGATGCAGGGGGATCACCCGCCCCTCCTTGTTCTTCGTCCGATCCCCGCCCAGCCGGATGAACCCGGAACGGAAGTCAATCTCTTCCCATCGGAGGTCAAGGATTTCACGTTGCCGCATGGGAAGGTGGAAGGCGATCAGTACCAATCCCCTGATGTCCTCGGTGCAGTGGTCCAGCAGCGCCTGGAACTCTTCGAGGTTCAGCATCCGATCCCTCACATTGTTTTCCTCAAGTTGCCGGATGAGCCCGGAGCAGCTCTCTGCCCTCATCGGGCATTGGGAGGAGGAGCGGGCACAGGTCGCCAGGGACATAACGCCTGACGCCTGAGATTGTCGGTACATTTGCCGGCACATCCGGGGGCATCCGGCATGGAGGGTTGCGGCGGCTGCATTCGTGGCTGAGGACGGAACCGCCACATGGGGTTTGACGCTCCTGTGAGTCGTCTGCACGACCAGAGCCTCCGGCACCCCACCCCCCGGCACCCCCCGGCGGCGAGTCCAAGGATGTAAGTCCACTCACCGACAAAACGGTTGGAGAACGGACTTTAGTACTCTTCAGCCTTGTTAGCCCTGAAGAACTGGAGAGAACTCTGGTCCTTGCTGATGGTCCAGATTGGGAAGAGAAGGAGATGAAGCAGGGTTGCTTCAGGAAGGAAGGCTAATTGAGGGTGGCAAGCATTTCGGGAA
>CAZQXS010000052.1:0-24560 GCA_964597275.1 uncultured Pseudomonadota bacterium
AGATTGTTTTGGATTTTATCGGCGGGTGCCACCGGGTGCGGTGGCGGGGTCGACGGGACTCGAACCCGCGGCCTTTGGCGTGACAGGCCAACGTTCTAACCAACTGAACTACGACCCCGCAAGGGGATGGTGGGCGATACAAGGCTCGAACTTGTGACCTACGGCTTGTAAGGCCGCCGCTCTCCCAGCTGAGCTAATCGCCCGGAATCATTCAGGATAGCGATTCCTCCCCGGAACACAAGTCATTTTTCGCCTGCCGATGCTCCTGCCATGATGCGGCGACCAGGGCGACGACCCCAAAGCTGATGAAGCAATCGGCGAGGTTGTTGACGAAGAAGCTGGTTTCGCCCCAGCGGAAGTGCAGGAAATCGGTGACGTGTCCGTAAAGCACACGGTCGAGCAGGTTGCCGAGGGCGCCGGGGATGATGAGCGCCAGCCCCAGCCGCGCCCAGACTTCCTCAGCGGCGAGCTTGCGGTAGAGGTAGTAAAGCATTCCCAGCGAGGCCAGCGCAGACACGCCGACGAGCAGCGGGATGCGGATGCCGTCGGCAAGGTCGGCAAGGAAGCTGAAGCTCACGCCACGGTTCTGGACGTGCGTGAGGTCGAGCAGCGAGGGCAGCAGCGGGGTGAGTTCGTGCAGAGGAACGGCGGCGCGGACCCAGACCTTCGTGCCGATGTCCAGGGCCAGCAGTCCGGCGATGAGGACGGTGAGCGCGGATTTGGAGAGGGCCAGATGGCTCACTGCGGGGTCAGCCCCTTGGACTGCAAATCGGCAAGGGCGACATTCTGCTGGCTGCGCTCGGCCATGTTGCGCACGACCACCTGCCCCTGTTCCAGTTCTTGCGGAAAGAGCAGCACGGCCTGCTGGACTCCGGCATCATCGGCCTGCTGCAGGGCTTTCTTGATTTTGCGCATCGCGAAATTGCAGTCCACGCGCAGTCCGGATTGCCGCAGGGTGGAGGCGACTTGCAGGGCCGTTCCCGCCTGTTCCGGCTCGAAGGGAATGACCATCACGTCCAGCCGCTGGCTCAGTTCCGGCTGCTTGTTTTTTGCTTCCAAAACGTCCAGCACCACCACGTCTCCAAAGCCGAAGCCCACTGCCGGAATCGTCTCGCCGCCGTAGGTCGAGAGCAGGGAGTCGTAGCGTCCGCCCCCGCAGATGGCGCGTTGCGACTTGTCCGGGCTGTTCATCTCGAACACGGGTCCGGTGTAGTAGGAAAGCCCGCGCACGATGGAGACGTCGAACTTGAGGAAATCCCCGTAGCCCGAAGCGTCGAGCAGGGCAAACAGCGACTCCAAGCCTGCGAAGGGTTCCGGGGAATCGAGTCGCGACTTGAGGGATTCGAGGTCCGGGCACTCCAGCAATTCCTGCAACTGCGGAATCGCCGCGTCGGTCACGCCTTGCTCGCGTAGCAGCTCGGCCAGGGCCTCGGAGGAAATTTTGTCGCGCTTGTCGAGGATCACCAACACCTCGGCGTGCTGGGCTTCGGGAATGCCGACCTGCTCCAGCATCGCGTTGAGGATGCGGCGGTCGTTGATGAAGATGCAGATGTCGTCTGACCCCAGCCCCATCTTCTGCATCGCGTTGATGAGCAGCATGAGGATTTCGGCCTCGGCGACCTCTCCGGGCTGCCCGATGATGTCGGCGTTCCACTGGAAGTGCTCGCGGCGGCGGCCCTTGGTCATGCGCTCGTAGCGGAAGCACTGCGGGATCGAGAACCACTTGACCGGAAAGGTGAGGGCGCGGTGGTGTTGCAAGATCATGCGCGCCAGCGAGGGGGTCATTTCCGGGCGCAGACTCAGCTTGCGCCCGCCCTTGTCCTCGAAGTTGTAGAGCTGCTGCGTGATTTCGTCCCCGGCCTTGCGGACGTACAAATCCTCATGCTCCAGCACGCAGGCGTCGTACTCCTCAAACCCTGCAAGCTCCGAAACCTCCCGCCAGATGCTGAAGAGCCAATTGCGCACACGCATCTGCTCCGGGTAGAAATCCCGCGTGCCCTTGACCGATTGGAGTTCCATGCTCGAAAACGTGCTAGGAAAGGAGGGGTTCGGGGGGGAAGTTGAGCGAAGCGCCGATGCTGCGGAAGTCCTCCCACGCCTGATCCAGCGCGTTGCGGTTGCGCAGCAGGTAGGCGGGGTGAAAGGTGGGGAGGAGCGGCCAGCGCTGGTAGGTCGTGCGCTTGCCCCGCGCCTTGGTGATTCCGGGACTTCCGGGGATGAGCGTCTTGAGCGGGACGTTGCCCAGCGTGACGATCAGGTTCGGGTTGATCAGGGAGATCTGCTGATCAAGGATGGGCTGGCAGCAGGCGATTTCTTCCGGAGCCGGATTGCGGTTTCCAGGCGGTCGGCACTTGACGACGTTCGTGATGTAAACATCGGGTCGGTCGATCCCCAGCACTTCGATCATGCTGGTGAGCAAGCGGCCCGCCCGCCCCACGAATGGAAGCCCCTGCGCGTCCTCGTCCGCGCCCGGACCCTCGCCGACGAACAGCAGCCGCGACTGCGAGTTGCCGGAGCCGAACACGAACTTGTTGCGCGTGTCGCCCAGCGGACAGCGCTGGCAGGTGCAGTACTTTTTCTCAAGCTCGGCCAAGGAATCGGCGGCGACCTCGGAACCGCTGCTGGTGGTGTTCCACTCGGACGAGTGGGACTGTGTGTCCAGAAGCTGCGGGATGGCAGATTCAAACTCCAGCGGCTCGGACAGCGAAGGACCGGACGGGGCCAGTTGCATCCGCAACTCCTCCACCTGCGCCCCGGCGGCTTGGGACATTTGCCCCCCGGAATGCGCTGCGCAGAGATTGGCCTTTTGCAAGCCCTGGATCACCCGGTTCAACTCCACCTTCGGCAGCTTCTCGATGTTGATGTGGTGGCATCGTTTTTTCTTGAGCCAGTCGAGCTGGTTCTCAAGGTAGAGCATCAGGGTCGGGTAGTCCACGGCGCGTCCGAAAAGGAGGTTAGAGGATGTAGCGGCTCAAGTCCTGATGCTTCAGGAGAACGTCCAAGCGAGAGCGGATGTAGTCCGGGGTCACAGTGATGGACTGCCCGGAAAGCTGGGGGGCTTCGAAGCTGACCTCTTCCAGAAGCTGCTCCAAAATCGTGTGCAGGCGTCGAGCGCCAATGTTCTCGGATTCCTCGTTCACCGTCTTGGCGACCTCCGCGATTTCCTCAATCGCGTCTTCGGTGAACTCCAGCGTCACGCCCTCAGTCTTGAGCAGTTCCTCGTACTGCCGCGTGAGCGCGTTCTTGGGTTCGGTGAGGATGCGGATGAAGTCGGCCTTGGTGAGCGACTTGAGTTCCACGCGGATGGGGAAGCGCCCCTGCAACTCCGGGATCATGTCGGAGGGCTTGGAGAGGTGAAACGCGCCCGCCGCGATGAAGAGGATGTGATCGGTGCGCACGGGGCCGTACTTGGTGTTGACGGTCGAGCCTTCCACGATGGGCAGCAGGTCGCGCTGCACACCTTCCCGCGAAACGTCCGGACCATGCGCCCCGCCACGTCGCGAGGCGATCTTGTCCACCTCGTCAAGGAAGACGATGCCCATCTGTTCGGTGCGGCGCACGGACTCGCGGGTGACTTCGTCCATGTCAATGAGCTTCTGCACCTCCTCCTGCTCCAGCAGGTCGCGGGCTTCGCCAATGTTGACGCGCCGACGCTTGGGCTTCTTGGGCATCATGTTCGAGAGCATGTCCCGGATGTTCATGTCCATGTTCTCGTTCATCGAGATCGGCATGAACTCCATGATCGGCCCGGAGCGCTGCTCCTGCACGTCCAACTCGACCATCTTGTCCTCCAGCCTGCCGGAGCGCAGTTTTTCGCGGAATTTCTCGCGGGTGGGGTTCGGTTCCTCTTCGGCCTGATCGGAGTTGGAGGGAGGCAGCAGCAGGTCGAGCAGGCGCTCCTCGACCATCTGGCGGGCCTCCTCCTGCTTGCGGGTCATCTGCTCCTGCTTGACCATGCCCGCCGCGACTTCCATCAGGTCCCGGATGATGGACTCCACATCGCGGCCCACATAGCCGACTTCGGTGAACTTGGAGGCTTCGACCTTGAGGAAGGGGGCACTCACGAGCCGGGCGATGCGCCGGGCGATTTCGGTCTTCCCCACTCCGGTCGCCCCGATCATGATGATGTTCTTGGGCAGCACCTCGTCCTGCAAATCCTCCGGAAGCTGAAGCCGCCGCCAGCGGTTGCGGAGTGCGACGGCGACCGCCTTCTTCGCGTCTTGCTGGCCAACGATGTAGCGGTCCAGCGACTCGACGATCTCGCGGGGAGTCTGGGTCGTTTCCGGAGGCAGGTGCGTGTCCATGATGGGCGTCACTTCAGAGGTCCAGTTCTTCCAGTTCGACGTTGGCGTTGGTATAGATGCAGATCTCGGAGGCAATGCCCATGGAGCGTTCGCACACCTCCTTGGCCGAGAGGGGTGTGTCCATCAAGGCCCGTGCGGCGGCCAGCGCGTACATGCCTCCCGAACCAATGCCGATCAGCCCGTCATCCGGCTCGATCACGTCTCCGTTCCCGGAAACGATCAGCGAGGCTTCGGTGCTGCACACGGCGAGCAGCGCCTCCAGGTTCCGGAGCATCTTGTCCGTGCGCCACTCCTTCGCCAACTCCACGGCGGCCCGCACCAGCTTGCCGTTGTACTGGTCCAGCTTTTCGTCAAACTTCTCGAAGAGCGTGAAGGCATCGGCGGTGGACCCCGCAAATCCGGCCAGCACCTTGTCGTCGTAGGTGCGGCGCACCTTTCGGGCGGTGGGCTTCACGACCGTGTGGCCCAGCGTGACTTGGCCGTCCCCGGCCATCACAACCTTGTCTTTTTTTCTTACGCAGAGAATCGTGGTCATCGGAGGGTGCAGAGAAAGGTCATCCTTCTATGATACAGGGGAGTGGCGGTCTTGTCTAGCTGGGAAACTGGCGGGACTGGCGGGGGTCGAACCCACAACCTGATGATTAGAAGTCACCTGCTCTATCCAGTTGAGCTACAGTCCCGGTGTCGCCCGTTTGATCCTTGTGTCTCGGGGGTGAACTATTTGTGGCCGTCAGGGAACCCAGAGGTAGTGGAAGCCCGGAGTGAGCCACTGGCCCCAGCCCCGTGCGTCAACGTGCAGGAGGTTCACCTGCGTGGACACCCCGGCCTGCGCGAGCAGGGGGTTGCTGAACCGTCCCTTGCGCTGGTAGGTCACATAGGTCGCCCGTTGCAAACCTGCCCGTGCCGTGGCCTCCGCAAGCGCGTCTTCCAGATAGCCGACTTCGTCAATCAGGTCGTGTTCCTTGGCATCCGGGGCGCTCAGTACGCGGCCATCGGCGATTTCCAAGGCGCGGTCCTGAGAGAGGCGGCGGCGGTCCCGGACGATGCCGACGAAGCGCGAGTAGTGATCGTCGAGGATGGCTTGCAGCACTTCCGTGCCCGAAGCGGTGGATTCGGCCAGCGGCGAACTCAGTTCGCCCTTGAGCGGGTTGGAAGCCAAAACCTCGGCGGACACGCCCACCTTTTCCAGCAGGCCCCGTGCGTTGAAGCGCATCATCACCACGCCGATGCTGCCCACCACGGCGGTGGGATTCGCGTAAATGCGGTCGGCGGCCAAGGCGGCATAGTAGCCCCCGGAGGCGCCGAGAGAACCGATGCTGGCGACGATTGGGCGTCCTGTCGTGTTGCGAAAGTTCTTCAGGGTGTTGTAGGCGACATCTGCGGTCGTGACCTCACCGCCGGGGCTGTTGATGTGCAGCACGAGCGCCCGGACCAAGGGGTCTTTCTGCGCCTTCGCCAACTGTGCGCGGATTTCTGCAACGCTCACCCCGGAGCCGCTACTGAGCCTGCTCGGCAGGTCTGGGCTGAAGACGCCATTGAGTTCGAGGATCAGCACCTTTGAATTTCCAGAGCCACCCAGCACATACTCCACCAGCGGCTCCTCTCCGGGCGTGGGCACCTCAACGTTGAAGTAGCACCCGGAAAGCAGAAAACACGCGAGCAGGGAACCCGCTAGTTGGGTGAGCAGTGAACGACGGATCATGGCTCCTTGGATTGCTGGTCTATGAAATCGCATACTTTTTCCTGCACCTGCTCCAGTGCAAGCGGGGTCGTGTCCACCACAAGGTCGAAGTGGCGATTGTCGTGAATGTCCACCTCGTAGAGCTTGAGGAAGTTTTGCCGCATGGCGGCTTCGCGTTCGGCGTTGGCCTGCATGGCCTGAGTCAAGTCCTTGGCGGCTTCGGTGGTGCGTCCGGCATTGAGGATGCGGCGGGCCGATTCCTCCAGTCCGCAGGTCAGCCGGATTTTCAGGGAATCCGGCACGAAGTGGAAGCCGATGTGGGAATCCAGCACGAAGTGGTCGTTGGTTTCCCCGAAGCGCCGCTGCTCCTCGTCCACCTGATGATCCACCTCCGGGTGGTGGGTGACGTACTCCACCAGAAATTTGGTGATGTCGGTGTAGCCGTGCCGTCCGGCGATTTCCCGCATGAAGTCTCCCACGGCCTTGACCTCAAACCCGTAGCGCTCGGCCAAGTGCTTGCGCAGCACGGATTTCCCGGAACCCGGATCTCCTGCCAGTGTGACCTTCATGGCATCACTCCAGATTCTGAATCTGCTCGCGGATGCGCTCCAACTCGCCCTTGACTTCGACCGCCGCGTGGCTGATGCCCGCGTGTCCGCACTTGGAGGCGATGGTGTTGATCTCGCGGTTGAGTTCCTGCGTGAGGAAGTCGAGCTTGCGCCCGCTTCCCGGCGTTTGGAGCATTCCGCGCATGTGGTCCAAGTGGGTGCGGAAGCGCACGAATTCCTCGCTCACGTCCAGCCGCTCGGCCATCACGGCGATTTCCTGATGCACGCGCTCTTCCGAAACCTCCACGCCTTGCGCGAGTTGCGCGAGGTTGTCCCGGAGTTTCTGCTGGAAATGCGCGGGTAGCTTGAGGGCGTCCTGCTCGACTTGGACCAGCTGGTTTTCACAAGCGTCAAGCCGTGCGAGAATGTCCGTGACCAGCGCCTGGCCCTCACGAATCCGCATTTGCTGCAAGCCCGCCAGCGCTTCATCGAGAGCCGCCGTGATCCCTGCTGGAATCCATTCGTCTTCCGTCTCCGGCGCTCCTTCGACAATCAACCCCGGCAGGGCCAGCAAATCCCTTGCACTCACCGCCACCTTGCGCCCGGAGGCTTGCTCAAACTCGTCAAGCAAGGCTCCGTACTGAGTGGCGACTGCCGTGTTGAGCGTGCGTCCGGAGCCGGCGGATTCCTGCTCCTCCAGCTTGATGGTGATGTCCAGCTTCCCGCGTCGGCAGACGCGCTGGACGCGCTCTTTCAGTTCCGGCTCCAGCGCTTGGTAGCCGTTGGGCAGGCGGAACTTGGCTTCGAGGAAACGCTGGTTGACCGAGCGCAGTTCCACGCTGATGCGCTGTTCGCCCTGTTCGGCCAGTCCGTTTCCAAAGCCGGTCATGGACACCGGGGTTTCCGGAGACGCGGCGGCTGGGGTGTTCGTTTCACTCATTGACATCTGCATGGAAGCGCACTAGGGTAAGAGTCTCGGTGTTTTGCATGGGTTTGGATCACAACAACGCATGGGGTTTGAAACAAAATTTTTCTCGCTCAGTCACTGGTGGCAACTGACACGCGCGGCGGTGATGCCGTTGAACGCGGAGTTGCGGTTGTACCGTCGTGACTGCAAAAGCCTCGTCCACCGCTACGAGGCTCTGCTTGAGGACATCTCCGTCCATCTCAAGAAGATTGACCGCACCGAAACCGAGGAGGAGTGGGTGGATCACCTCACCAACAATCCTGCGGCCCTGCTGGACAGCTTTGGGCTGCATCAGCTCCGGAGCGACTTGGACACCATCACCAGCGAGTGCGACGACTTGGTGGGTCGGGCACAGCGGCAGGCGACGGTCTATTCCCAGCAGCGCGAAATCGTCAACCTGCTCATCCAGCAGCTCCAGACCCTCAAGCACTACTCCACCAAGGTGGACAGCGCTCTGGATCAGTACGAGCGCAAGGTGATCGCCTACGAAGAGGAACTCGCCAGCAACGTGCTTCCGAACTAGGCCGCCCCCGCCTCAAGGCGGTGCGCCGCCGCATCCGTGAGGAAGCGGTTCACCCTCGGTAGCATCTCCACCGGATTCTCCAGCAGTCCTTCCACCAGCAAGGCATTTGAGTAAAGCTGCTCGACGGCGTCCTCCAAGAAGGGGTCGGACTTGCTCTGCTGCACCAACGAGGACAGGTTCTTGATCAGCGGATGCTTGAGGTTGACCTCTAGGGTGCGCTTGGATGCCTGAAACTCCTGATCCATCATGCGCATCATGCGCTCCATCTGCACGCTCGTCCCGTCCCGCCCGTCAACCAGCGAGCAGGGGCTGTCCACCAGCCGCTTGGACTCGACCACCTTCTCCACGCGGTCCTTGAGCCGCGTCTCGAACAAGCCCAGCACGTCCTGCGCCTCTTCCTTGGAAAGCTTCTCGCCTTCGGTTTCCGTGGTGTCCAGTCCCTCGACTTCCGCCTGTGAAATGCTCTTGAGCGGCTTTCCGGCATATTCCTTCAGTTCCGACATCAGGTAGTCGTCAAACTGATCGAAGAGGAACAGCACCTCGTAACCCTGCTTCCGGAAATACTCCAGGTTGGGATGCAGTTGCAGGGATTCCCTCGTGCTGCCGACCGCGTAGAAGATCTCCTTCTGCTCCTCGCGCATCCGGGAGACGTAATCCTTGAGGGTGGTTTTGGGGTCTGCATCCTCCAGCAGGGTCGAGTTGAAGCGCAGCAAATCGGCCAGCTTCTCGCGGTTGGAAAAGTCCGTGGCCGCGCCTTCCTTGAGGAAAATGCCGAATTGCTTCCAGAGCGTTTCGTAAAGGTCCGCGTTGTTTTCCGCAACCGCTCCCAAGTCCTTGATCAGGCGGGAAACGAGGGTTTTCTTGATGCGCTCCAGCAGGGCGTTCTGCCGGACGCTTTCGCGGGAGACGTTGAGCGGCAAGTCCTCGGAATCCACCACGCCGCGCACGAAGCGCAAGTACGGCGGCAGGAGCTTGGTGTTCCCCGGCTCGATCATCACCTTCTGTGCGTAAAGCGCGAGGCCCAAACCCTCCTTGGCGTACAGCACCTCGTTCGTCACCTTTTCCGGAACGTAGAGCAGCGCGTGGAACTGGATGGGCGCATCAATCGAGAAGTGCAGCCGATGCAGCGGCGTTTGGTGATCGTGCGTGATCTGCTTGTAGAACTCCTCGTACTCCTTGTCCTCGACCTCGCTCTTCGGCTGAGTCCAGAGCGCCTTCACCTGATTGAGGGTGCGGCCCTTGAGCTTGACGGGGAAGGGGACGTAGTTGGAGTACTTCTTGACGATGCTCTCAATCTGGTGTTCTTTGCAGAACTCCTTCGCCTCTTCCTTGAGGTGCAGCACAATCCGGGTGCCGCGAGAACTGACTTCCTTGGGCGCAAGGGTGTAGCTTCCAGAACCTTCGGAGGTCCACTGCCAGCCCTCTGCGTCCGGTCGCCAGGAGCGGGTGGTGACTTCGACCTTCTGCGCGACCATGAACACGGAGTAGAACCCCACGCCGAACTGGCCGATGAGGTTTTCCGTCGACTGGTTGCGGTCCTTCGCTTCCTGAAGAAACTTCAGGGTGCCAGAGCTGGCAATCGTGCCGAGGTTCTGCACCAACTCCTCGCGGGTCATCCCGCATCCGGAGTCAATCACCTCCAGCGTGTTGGCTTGGTCGTCAAAGGCGATGCGGATGTCCAGATCGGCGTCCTTGTCCGCGACCTCCGATTCGGTCAGGGCGGTGAACTGCACCTTGCTGAGCGCGTCGGAGGCGTTCGAGATCAGCTCCCGCAGGAAGATCTCGCGCTCGGTGTAGAGGGAATGCACCAGAATGTCGAGAAGCTTCTGCATCTCGGCCTGGTATTCAAAAACTTCGGGCTGGGCTGTGGTGTCGCTCATTCTGTTTGTGAGATTCTGGTTGAGAGTTTAATTGGACAGTTTGCCAAAACCCTTGGAAAATGGGAAGCGTTTTCAACCGAGCAACCTGTACGAGGGCATGGACAATTCACGAGCAAACGGGCTTCCGGCCAGCTTGGACTGGGGGTATCGGGCGGTGCGTCCGTGGCTTTTCCGGAAAGACCCGGAAACCGCACACGAGCAGATGCTTGCCCTGGCTTCACGAATGGGGCAGTCGCCGACATGGCTCAGGCTGTTGGAAGCCACCGCCCGGCCCAATCCGAAATCCCTGAAAACGGAACTCTGGGGCCGCACCTTTCCCAACCCGATTGGACTGGCGGCAGGATTCGACAAGGACGGTCGCATCTACAACACGCTGTTCGCGCTGGGCTTCGGATTTGTTGAAATCGGAACCGTCACCCCGCGTCCGCAGCCGGGCAATCCCAAGCCTCGGCTGTTCCGGCTTGCGGAGGATGAGGCGCTGATCAACCGCCTTGGATTCAACAACCACGGGGCCGAGGCGTTGAGCCTGCGCTTGACACAGCATCCGCCGCAGGGGATTTTGGGCATCAATCTCGGCAAGAACAAGGACACGCCGCTGGAACACGCCGTGGAGGACTACGAGCGCGGTCTGGAGACGCTGTACGCCCATGCCGATTACCTTGTCATCAACATCAGTTCGCCCAACACCGAACAACTGCGCAGCCTCCAGCAGGAAACCGAGCTGGAAAAACTGCTCTCGCGGCTGGTGAAAGCTCGCAATCGGCAGGCCGAGACGGACACCCGCAAGGTGCCGCTGCTGGTGAAGCTGGCCCCGGATTGGGAGGAGGACGCGCTGGAACGGAGTTTGGCGGTGATCCGGGAGCAGGACGTGCAGGGGCTTGTGGCGACCAACACCACCCTCGCCCGCCCCGCGCTCCAGAGCCGACATGCGGGCGAAACGGGTGGACTCAGTGGAAAACCGTTACGGAGGCAAGCGACTGACGTGATCCGCAAAATCCGCCATGCCGTCGGGCCGGAACTGTCCATCATCGGAGTGGGAGGCGTCTTTTCCGGAGCCGACGCCTACGAAAAACTTCAGGCGGGAGCCAGCCTCGTGCAGGTCTATTCCGCGCTCATCTACCAAGGTCCGGGACTCGTCAACCGCCTCAAGCTCGAACTCGAACGCCAGCTTGGGCAAGATTGAATCTCAAAGGTGGGCAAAGCCGTTGGAAAGGAGTGCCGCGATTGAGGTTGTGGGAGTTTCCGAGAACACAACTCGGTGCTGATCAACTTGCAAGCGCGTCAACACTGAGGCATTCTAAACGTTTTGCAGATTTCACAACCGGGTGATTCGAAAAACATGCGCTCCCTGACCTTGCGAGAACAGTTGCTGAGCGGCGTTTTGGCGTTGACAATCGTGGGAATTGGCGTGGGCTGGGGTCTGTCCGGATGGCAGGGGCAGGCTCAGGTCTTGGAGCGGCAGCTTGCGCAAACGCAGCGGCAACTCCGGGAACTGGACGGGCTGGTGGCGGAGTGGGGCCGGGTGCGGCAGCAGTCCACGGCTCCGGTGATGGGCAAGCCGCTGAGTTCGTTTGTGGAGGAGGTCGCTCGCTCGCTGCGGGTGCAGGAGCAGTTGCAGCTCAACACCCTGTCCTCGGTCCCGGAGGGCACGGAGGGGGTGCAGGTGCGGCTGGATCAGCTCAAGCTTGATCAGTTGCTGGACGTGCTGCATCGGCTGGAACACCATCGGCCCGTGTTGCGGCTCTCCCAGCTTGACCTGACCGTCAGCCCCGGATCGCGCCTCGTGCGGGTCTCCTTCCAAGTCCTCAAGCAACAACAAAGCTGAATCGGTGCGCTGGGGCTTGCGTTTTCTCTTTGGGCTGCTCGGCACGTTGGGAGTGGTGCTGGCGGGCTTGATCGGGCTGGGAGCCGGCTTGCCGGAACGCCAGCTTGCCGAAACGCTCGCCCGGCACTTGCAAGCCCAGACCGGGGTTCCTGTTGAAATCGGAGGGATCCAGCTTGGCTGGACGCGAATCACGCTTCCGGAGGTTGCGGTGCGCACGCCCCCTTCGTGGTCGGAGGTGCCTTCGATCCGGCTGGTGGTGCTGGAGTCGCTGGAACTGCCCTACTGGCCTCTGCTCGTTTCCGGGCAGGCGCAGCTCTCCTTGCGCTCGCATGGGGGGCAAGGGCTGGTGGAAGCACCCCTGGACGGCAGCGACGTGGCATGGGCGTTTTCCGGAGTCGAGCTGGGGCACATGCCGCTGAGTGCGATCTCGGCTTGGGGAACCGTGGGGGGGAGGCTCAGTTTCGCAGGAAATCTCAACCAACCGCTGTTGCTGCAACAATCCCCTCCGCAAATCCCGCAGGGGGATTTTTCTGGAAGCGTGGAGCAGGTCCGGATTCAGTTCAAGGAGGCGATGCTGGAGGAATTGGGGGTGGCCCTGCCGGAATTGACGTTGGATGAGGTGGTGTTCACGGGCACGATTGGCTCCAATCTCACCACCGATGTCCAATTCCGTGGCATGCTGACCGGAATCCTGAAAGGCTGGGTGCGCCTCAACCCCGATCGTCCAAAACACTCACTCCTGAACTTGCGTGTGAACCTGAACCTGAACCCGGAAGTCCGCCAAAAACTGGGGGCGGCGGCCCTGCTGTTGCGCGGTTTTCAATGCGGAACTTCGCTGAATCTGAAAATCGAGGGCACGGTCGCCCGGCCATTGGCCAAGAAAGGGAAGTGCTGATGAGCATGAAGCGCCTGATCCTTGGAGGAGTGCTGGCCGGACTGCTGGCGGCGTCAGCCTTGGGGGGCTATGTCGCGTTCCTGTTTTTCGAGCCGATGAGCAAACCCGGAGCCACGGGCGAGGTGCGCTTGTTCATTCCCAGCGGCACGACCTTTTATCAAGTCACGCAGCAGCTCCGGAAGCAGCAGATGCTGGCGCATCCAAGAATCTATGACTGGACCGCCCGCTGGCTGGAAGCACCTCGGCGCATCAAGGCCGGGGAGTTCGTGGTTTCGCGGGACTGGACGACCTTTGAGGTGTTGGGGCATCTCATCCGGGGCAAGGGCATCCGCCATCGCGTGACTTTCCCGGAGGGGCTGAACTTCCGACAGGTGGCGGCACGGCTGGAGGCGAAGGGCTTTGGGGACGCGGCCAGCTACCTTGCGTTGATGAAAGACCCAAAACTGCTGAACCGTACCGGGGTTGCGGAAGCCAAAACCCTGGAGGGGTTTTTGTACCCGGAAACCTATTTTTTCTCGCGGGTGGAGCGGCCCCGGCAGATTCTGGCCGCGATGATCTCGCAGTACCGCCGCACGATCACCCCGGAGTTTCGCGCCAGAGCCAAGGAGTTGGGGCTGAGCGAGTACGAGGTGCTGACCCTGGCCTCGATTGTGGAAAAGGAAACCGGGATGGCGGAGGACCGTGGCAAGATCGCCGCCGTGTTTCACAACCGCCTGCGCAAGCGGATGCTGCTGGGCAGCGACCCGACCGTGATTTACGGAATGCCGGAGTTCAACGGCAACCTCACCCGCAAGCACCTGCGCACCCCAACGCCGTACAACACCTACACCCGGCGGGGTCTGCCGCCTACGCCGATCTGCAATCCCGGCAAGGGGGCGCTGTACAGCACGCTCTATCCCGATGACGTGAGCTACCTGTACTTTGTTGCTCGCGGAGATGGCACCAGCGTGTTCTCGAAAACCCTCAAGAAGCACAACCAGAACGTCTGGTACTACCAGAAGGTCCGCAAGAACCGGATTCGGATTCGGAAGGAAGCGGAGGCCCGGAGGAAGGCCAAGCAGAAAAAGGACTCCTGACCGAAATCAGGAGGAGTGGAGGAGCGAGATCACCGACTGGGGCTTTTGGTTCGCCTGGGCGATCATGGCCCGGCTGGAGGCTGCAAGGATTTGCCCGGAGGCCATGTCCGAAACCTTCTCGGCCATGTCGGCATCCTCGATCACGGACTGTCCTTCCGTGATGTTCTCCACCGCGACGCCGAGGTTGTTCATCGTGCGTTCGATGGTGTGCTTTTGGAACGAACCCAGTTCCATGCGGATCTGCGCCACGTCCTCAATCGCCTTTTCCAGCAGCATGTTTGCGTCCGAGACTCCCTGCGGGGTGGTGACGTCAATGTCCGCGAGGCTGGCAAAGCCGCTTTCGTTGGGGAGGTGGCGTGCAAGCTTGCTGGCCCGGACGTTCATGAACGCGAAGGGTTCGTAAGCATGCTCGTTGCTGTCCAAGTGAAAGCGCTTGGATTGCTGCGAAAGGTGAACAAAGCCCTCGACCTTGTCCGCCACTGACTTTGAGGGGGAATCCAGCACATAGGTGGCCCCGATCTGCTCGCCCTGCTCGTTGAGGATGGGCTGCTCCACATAATCCACCGTCTTGCCGTAACGCACCGAGAGCTTGCTTCCTGGAAGTCCTTCGCGGGCCGAGAGCACCTGTCCTTCGCCCAGCGCGGAGGCTTCTCCAATCGTGCCCTCCACGTCGTTGCCCAAGATAGCGTTCTCCGGCTCGTGAGCCTTGCGGGTCAGGAGGCCGTCAATGTTGCTGGATGCGGTGAAAAAGACATCATCTCCGAACTCCTTGTGCCGGAAAATCACAATGTTGTCCGGGCGCTCCAGGAACTCCATCGGGAGGCTTTCTCGCTGGAGGGCGCGGTTGACGTGATAGACCAGGAGGTTGCGGACTTCCTGATCCACCTGCGCCTTGGGGTAGTTGGCCGGGTCGCGGTCGTGCTTTGCACGCAGATCCTCGATCTCTTCCCCAAACTTGTGGTCGTTGGAGTTGAAGTGGAAGGTGCGGTCATCAAAGGAAACCACGAGTTCCACCCCGTCGCCCGCACTGGCAAGCGTGAGGGGCGTGTAGCCTTCAACACGGGCGCGGGTGGACACACGGGTGATGTCCACCTGATAGCCCTCCTGCGGAGAGGCCGGGGTGTCGGCTTCCGCGCTGACGAACTCCAGGTCGGACTCTCCGACCGTCACCCCGTTGGTGCCCATGCTGCCGTCCAGCAAACGCTGTTCGGTGTAGGTGGTGTTTTGTGCGATTTGATCCAGCGCCTTGAGCAAATGCTCAATTTCCATCTGATCGGCGTTGAGCATGGACTCGTCGTTCACCGCTTCGTTGGCGGCATGAACCACCCGCTGGCGGACTTCCGTGAGAATCTTGGAAACCTCGCTCAGTCCGCTTTCGGCGATTTGGAGCAGGGAGACCGAAGTCTCCACGTTCTCCTTCGTCTGCTTGAGTCCCGCGACTTGGCTTTTGAGCTGGGCTGCGCTCAACAGCAGGTTCGGGGCATCCGAGCTGCGATTCAATTCACGTCCGGAGCTGAGTTTTTGAATGGATTCGCCCACACGCGCCTGTTGGTTGGCGCTGTGCCTCAGTGTGTTGAGAGCGGCGATGTTGTTTTGAATCCGCATGACTTCCAATTGCAGCGAGATTAACCTTCAGGCTTGCTATCGGCAGATTCGCGGATTTCTTTAGCGGTTTCTTGAAAAAATCTCAGTGCCGGAACAGAGGAAGGTCTTCGGAAGAGGGACAACCCAGCCAGCGCTCCAGCACGGGACGGAGGCGTTCCACGGACGGAGTGTCGCGGAAGAGGAAGCCGTGGGACTGGAAATACTCGGAGCGTTCAAGCCGCTCGCTCAACTCGGCATCCTTGAGGAGGCTCCGGGCGACGCCGAGCAGCAGGGGCGGAGGCGTGGCGCCTTCAAGTTGCGTGAGCCGATCTGCGAGGGGGCCGCGATGCCAGCCGTGAAAAAGCTCCAGCGGCACCTGTGCCCCATCTTGGTGCTTGAGCAGGAAATCTGGGAAGCAGTACTGCTCGCCTTCAAGGGCCAGAAAATCCGTGGCCTCTTCCAAGGTCCATTCCGGCAATTTCGCGGCCATGTTCTGCTGAAGCAGTTGCACGGACTCCGGGACGTAGGCAAGGAAGGGACGGTAGTGCGAGCGGATGCCGCAGGAACTGTCCAACTCCAGCAGGTGCGTTTCGGACTTGCGCACCTGCACCTCCGCCCGCAGCTTCCAGTCCGGCTGGTGCAGCAGGGCCGGAAAAAAGTTCGCAAGGTTCAGCCCGTATTTTTGCGTTTGCATGAACAGGCTCAGGGGGCCGTCCACCTGCATCAGGGTTTGGCTATCCGGAGTCCGGGAAATCCGGGCGAGCAGTTGGTGAAACCGCAGGGATTTCAGCAGTTGCCGCAACCGTGCGGGTTCCGTGTCTGGAAATTCGAGGTCAAGCTTGGCGCAACGGATCAGCAATCCTTGCACCTGAGCGCAGTTGTAGCGGTGCAGCAGCCCTTCCGGGCTGAGCGGCCTGAAGGCCAACACGGGCTGGTGCGCGGGCAAGTCCTGATAAAGCTGGGCTTCCAGCGCTTCCGGCGTTTCTCCCAAGGCTGCGGCGATTTCCTGCCGAAAGTCCTCTGGGTTTTCTGGAAGACCTTCCGCCAGTTTCGGTCCGCTGGCCGCGAACACCTTTTCCCGCAAAATCGGGAGCTCTCCAGAAGCGTCCTCGTCAAACTCGGTGCGGTCGAGCAGCAACTTTTCCAGTCCACGAGCGATGTTGACGTGGTCCGGAAACTCCGCAATCGCGTCGTTCACCTGCTCCTGAAGCAAGGTGCGGGTTTGGCTGTCGGTCTGGGCAAAGAGCGCGAGCAGGGATTCCGCAAACTCCAGCAGTTCCGGGCTGTCCGGCTCCACCAGTTGCGGGCGAACGTCCTGCTTATGCACCTGATAGCGGAGCAGATCTTTCGTAAGCACGGTGTTGGCGACGACGCTTGTTGGTGGATTGTTCCCCGGTATTCTGCGACACCAGTTCGTAAAGCACGGCCTGCTTGCCCGGACGTCCGCGCAGCAGCCGACCGAGCCGCTGCACATGCTCGCGCACGCTGCCGCTGCCAGAAACGATCAGCCCGACGTTCGCCTCCGGAACGTCCACGCCCTCGTTGAGGACTTTCGAAGTGACGAGGGTCGGATAGGTTCCGTTGCGGAAGGCTTCCAGAAACGCTTGGCGTTCCGGCAGCTTGGTGTGGTGCGTGAGGACGGGGAGGAAGAAGCGGCGGCCCAGCCGATAGGCCATGTCGTTTTCCTGCGTGAAGATGATGGTGCGGTCGCCTGCATGACGGCGCAGCAGCCGCCACACCCAGTCCTCCTTTCCGGAAGCCGCCAGCGCGAGCCGCTTTTGCGCCAAGTACGCCTGGAACGCCTCGCGGCCTTCCGCGCTCTGGTTGCACTTCCAGAGGAAGATGTGCCAGCCGTTGGGCCTGCTGAGCGGAATGCGCTCGCGACGGATGAAACCCGTGTAGCATTCTCGGAACCGCCGGTAATCGGCCAGTTCTTCAGGATTCAGTTTCACTGGGATCGTCTCCACGCGGTAGGGCGCGAGGGTGTTGCCCTGCAACTCGTCAATGTGCGCTTCGTAGCAGAGCGGCCCGATCAGTTCCCACAGCACCGATTCGCGTCCGTCGGCCCGCTCCGGAGTAGCCGTGAGTCCAAGGCGGAACGGCGCCAGCGATCCCAGCGCGGAGAATTGGTACTGCTCCCCCGGAAGGTGGTGGCACTCGTCAAAGACGAGCATCCCAAAGCGGTCGCCCAACTGAGAAACATGAATCAGCGCGGAATCGTAAGTCGTCACGGTCACGTCCCGGACCTCCTTTTGTCCGCCCCCGATCAGCCCGACAGAGATGCCCAGATGCGCCTCCAGCACTTCCTGCCACTGCCGCATGAGGTCGAGCGTGGGAACGTGGATGAGCGTCGGACGCTGGGTCTTGGCGATCAGCAACAGCGCGAGAACGGTCTTGCCTGCCCCCGTCGGCAGGGCGACGACCCCGCGCTTGTCCGGAAGCCATGCCTCCAGCGCCTCCTGCTGGAAACTGCGGGGCTTGATCCGCTTTTTCAGGGAAAACTTCGTTGGCTCAAATTTGCGGGCCTTGTCCTCAAACGGAATGCGCTGCGTGTGCAGGGCCAGGACGAGGTCGCGGTAGCGCCACGCCGGGGCGCGGTAGTTGCGGACCCGATCGTCCCACTCCACGCCCTTGAGGTGCGACAGCACAGCATCGGGAAGCTCGCCTTCCGACCAGCGCAACAGCAGGGTGCCGCGATCAAAAATCAGGGCGAGGCTTCCGTCCACGGGTGAGGTCACGAGAAATCCAGTCGCTAAAACACAAGGAACTTGGCGAGTTCCTGATGCTCATGCGGGGCGTGGGTGGGGTTCTTGAGCAAGAGGATGCCGGAGTGTGGCGAAGCCAGCGGCTCGGCTCCGTCACGGGTGTACAGCGTGGCGAGGGTTTCGCCTTCCCGAACCTCGTCTCCGGCAGCAACGTGCCAGCACAGCACTCCGGGTTTGGGAGCGTACCATTTCTTGAGCTGAGTGCGAATCTTCCAGATCCGGGAGTCCTCCGTTTTGGGGAGAATTCCGAAAAACCGCCGCAGCGCGTTCAGTCCCAAGTCAATGTCCGCAGGCTTGACGCTCCGGCTCGCAGAAAGCTCGAAGGTGAGCGCGGCCTGTCCCCGCTCCTGGCAGGTGTCGCTGAAGCTCGTGGAATGCGCCTCCCACGCCAAGACATGCGGAAGCCCCAGCCCCTGGGCGTGTTCCACCTGCGAGGTGTGCGCGTAAACATGCGGGGCGTTCTCGCCTCCTGCCGTGTGCAGGTCCAGCACCACGTCCGCCGCTTCGGAAAGCTCCAGCAGGGTGCGAATCCAGCGGCCCTCCTGGCTCGGTTCGTCCCGGAGTTGGCCGATGCGGTTCCAGTTCCAGCAGTTCTGCTGGTTGGTGTGCAAGTTGTTGTAGCCGACCTGCTGCCCCATGATCTGGCTGTCGAGTCCCATCGGGTTGCTTTGCGGAACACAGGTGCAGTGCAGGGGGAGTTGCCGCTCCTCGATTTCCCGCATGAATTCGTGCAACACCGGAATTCCGGTCAGTTCGATGCCATGCAGCCCGCCCTGCAAGTACACCCGCTGGGTCGCTTCCGGGTGGGCGTAGGTCCAAACGTCAATCTCGTAGGCGGCCCCACTGGCGGTGCGGTGAAGCGTGAGAGTGTCACGGGAAAATCGAATGGTGCCAGACATGGATTTTTGGAATGCGCAGGGTTGTGAAATGCCGTTGCCGAATCGAGGATCGCCGTCTCAGACTTCTCGCAAGCGCGGGATCAGTTCCGCAAAATTGCAGGGGCGGTGCCGCTCGTCCAGTTGGTCCTTGAGGATGGCGTCCCACGCGAGTCGGCACGCTCCGGACGACCCCGGAAGGGAGAACAGGTAAGTGCCGTTGGCCACACCCGCCACCGCACGGGACTGGACCGTGGAGGTGCGGATGTCCTCGTAGGAAAGCCAGCGGAACAATTCTCCGAAGCCCTCGATCTCCTTATCAAATAAAGGCCGCACCGCCTCCGGGGTGCCGTCTCGTCCAGTCAGCCCGGTGCCGCCCGTGGTGATCACAATGCCCACGGAGTCATCCGCAATCCAGCGGGAAACGACTTCGCGGATGCGGTAGCAGTTGTCGGGCACAATCGTCTTTTCCGCAAGGGCATGACCTGCGTCGGACAGACGTTCCACAAGCAGTTTCCCGGAGGTGTCGGTTTCCTCGGTGCGCGTGTCGGAAACCGTGAGGACCGCAATCCGCAGGGAGCGAAACTCTTGTTCGCTCATGATTTGGTTTCGGTGGTGAGGATGAGCTTTCCAGTGTGGGTGCTGGCTTCCATCATGCGGTGTGCCGCTGCGGCTTCAGGCAGGGGAAAGGTTTGGTGGATGAGCGGGCGGACTTTTCCGGACTCCAGCAGCGGCCAAACCTTTTCCTGAAGGGAACGGGCGATTTCCGCCTTCTGCGCGACCGTCCGGGGCCGTAGTGTGGAGCCGGTGATCGTGAGCCGATTCATCAGTACCCGCTGGAAGTTGATTTCGGCCTTGGCTCCTTGCAAAAACGCAATCTGCACCAGCCGCCCCTCCACGGCAAGGCTCCGCAGGTTGCGGACGATGTAATCTCCGCCCACCATGTCGAGGATCACATCAACCCCGCGACCTTCCGTGAGGGACTGCACGGCCTCGGTGAAATCTTCGGTGCGGTAGTTGATTGCGGCATCGGCCCCCAATTCTCGGCAGGCGGCGCACTTCTCATCGCTGCCCGCCGTCGCATAAACGGTTGCACCGAACGCCTTGCCCAACTGGATCGCGGTGGTGCCGATGCCGCTGGAGCCGCCATGCACCAGCAACGACTCTCCTGCCTGCAAACGCCCACGGTCAAACACGTTGGTCCAAACGGTGAAGAAGGTTTCTGGAATTCCTGCGGCCTCGACTGCCGTCATTCCCGCCGGAATGGGCAGGCACAACTGGGTGGGCGCGGCACAGTATTCGGCATAGCCTCCTCCGGCCACCAAGGCGCACACGGACCTGCCCAGCCAATTGGAGTCCACCTCCTCATGCATTTGAACGACGGTTCCCGCAACCTCCAGTCCGGGCAGGTCGCTGGCTCCGGGAGGCGGGGGGTACATGCCCTTGCGCTGGGCCACGTCCGGGCGGTTCACCCCGGCGGCTTCAACTTGGATCAGCACCTCGCCCGGCTGAAGCACGGGGAGGGGGCGCTGGGCTGCGACCAACACCTCCGGCTCTCCGGGGGTCGTGATCTCAATGACGGTCATTTGGGCAGGAAGTTTGGTCATGCTTACTCTCAATTCATGCGGAAAATCCGCTTTTCCGCTTTGTGCATTTGCCGCAATGACAGGCCCATCAGCATCAGCAGGCACGTCTGGACCTCGCCATCGCGGAAGTTGTTTTCAAAAACCCCGGCCACCAGCAGGCCAACGATGCCCGCCAGCACCCCCCACAGCACGGCGTTCTCGTAGCCGTACCGTCGGGTCCGCCGAATGGCCCGGAAGGTTTTCTTGAAAAATACGGCCCACAGGCACAGGTAGGCAAAGAAGCCAAAGACCCCGTAGTTGAGCCACGTTTGGATGTAGATGTTGTGAACCCCCGCGCTGGGACCGTTGTAAAAATGATGCCCGATTTGCTCATACGGCTCTCGATACTGGGGCATGACAGACTCATCCATGTCATCCCCGATTCCCCACCACGGATGATCTTGAATGGCCGTGATCCCGGATTCCCACATGAAGAGCCGGTCTCGGTTTTTCTCAAGAGAGAAGATGCTCTCAAAGCGTTCAACAAGGGTGACCCCTGCGGCTTCGGACAAATTCACGGCTTCCTCCCAAAATCCTTGGGCGGGGCTGCTGGAAACCTCCAAGGTCGCTCGATCCGTGGATGGGATCGGCGTTCCGGAGAACGTTTGGGTGAGGAGGAAGGCACCCAGCCCCGCGACCAACATGCCAACCAGCAGGGTGGTTTTGGGAAGCCGCCAGAGTCCCAGCACGAACAAGACCGCCCCCGTTCCCAGCCAAGTGCTGCGCCCCAAGGTGACGACAAGCGCACCCAGCAGCAGCAGGGCCAGCCCTGCGGTCAGTAACCGCACCCCGAAACTCCATTCCCGGCCTAGACTCAATGCGGCGAACAGCGCAAAGCAGGGAAGCAGCACCCCGCCGAAGGTGAGGTGGTGCGAGAAGTTGCCTTCTGCGTGATAATTCTGAGACATGCCATAGGAGGCGACGGAGTTCCCGGTGCCGAATCTCAGCAATTCCGCGCCGGAAAAAAACTGCGCGATTCCATAAACGGCGATGATGAAGAGGAACACCGCAAACACCTGAATGATGCGCTCCTCATTGGCCTCGGCCAAGACCCCGGCCAGCACGAAGGGAAGCAGGAGCCGCCAGTGGGTGCGCAGGGCCATCAGCAAATCGGACCCGTAGCCCGCCAGCCAACTCGCCAGCACGGCAATCGCCATGTACGCCAAAATGACTTGCAGCATCCCGTCCCGGAGGTCCGGCAACTGTCTGCGCCAGACGAGCTGCCCCAAGCCGATGAGGTAGAGCAGGATGATGGAGGCTTCCGTGAGGGCAATGCTGAAGGTGCTGCCGATGACGAGGGTGTAGAGAAAGCATCGGCTCCAGTTCTCCGAGCGTTTGAGGTCGTTCCAGGAAATCACAGGCGGGTGTTGTAAGAGGCTGTCCTTGCAACGGAATGATAACGTGTGGGGCGATTTGATCAAGCCGAGATTTGGCAAGGCCCGATGGATTGGCGAAGAGGATCGGCTTGTGATTGCCGGCATTGACCCTAAACTGGAGACGAACTATCCAAAAGGCACAGGCTCCAAATGACACCACCCGATTCGATTTCCCCGACTCCTTCCCGCAAGGCAAAGGTGGTCCGAGAGCGCCTGCTGCACCAAGGAAACTGGTCGGAGTTTGTCGAGGTGGAGTATGCGGACGCCTTCGGCAAGACCCGGAATTGGGAGTGCGTCCACCGCAGCCAGCGCTCGGAGGCAGTGATCATCATCGCACGGCTGGAGCCGTCAAGCCGTTTCATTTTGATTCGGCAATTCCGCCCTCCCACGGGACGCTACATCTGTGAGTTCCCCGCCGGGCTTGTGGACGCAGGAGAGACCTACGAGCAAACGGCGATCCGGGAGCTTCGTGAGGAAACGGGGTATGTGGGATCGGTGGAGCGGGTCAGCCCGCCGCTGTACTCGTCGCCCGGATTGATCTCTGAGGCGTGCGCCTACGCGTGGATGTCTGTGGACGAGCGCACTCCGGAAAACCAAAACCCGCAGCACGACCGGGAGCCGACCGAGGACATTGAGGTGTTCCCGGTGGCGGCGGAGGAAATTCCGGGGTTTCTGGCAGAGCAAGCGGCGCAGGGAGTCGGGCTTGACCTCAAGCTCTATGCCTTTTTTCACGCCCACGGGAGTGGCCCGGAATGACTTTGGTTGCGACCGAGAGCCTTGCGCAGGTCTCGCCAGACGCACATCCGCTTTCCAAGTCTTGGGGGGCGACGGATCTCGCGGCGGACGCGGCGCCGAGCCTGGACCGGCCCCCGAACTTTCCCAAACGGCTGCTTGAGCAGCTCAAGCCGGAGTTCCTCGAAAACCCGGAACTCTTGATTCTGATGTTCCAGAAGCTCACACAGCTCAATCTGGAAGCGGATCAAATCGCGGCGACGCTGGCGTTCCGCTTCTCAAAAGCCCTCCACCTGCCCGATGACGACCTCTCCTTCTCGGCGGCTGTGGAGATGGTGCGGCGGCTTCAAAGCCTCAACCTCTCGCACCGCCCCGGCACGGAGCGTCAAGCACAGTTGCGGATGCGCATGATCATGGCGCAGGTGCAGGATCCGCAACTGCTGGCCGGACTGCTTGCCCTCCAACTGGTGGTGCTTGAAGCGGCCTCGGAGACGGTGGACGAACCCTTGAAAGAGGCGGCGTGGTCGGCGCTCCATGTGTTTGCGCCGATGGCCGCGCGCCTTGGGATTTTCTGGATCAAGTCCGAGTTGGAGGATGTGGCTTTTCGGCTGCTCGATCCGGACACCTACCAGAACCTCAAGAAACTGGTGTCGAGCAAGCGGGACGAGCGCGCCCAAAAAGTCGAGGATTTTTCAGCCGCCCTGCAAAGCCTGATGGAACCCTTTGGGCTGGCTCCGGAAATCCAGGGCCGCTACAAGCGGTTTTACTCCATCCGCGAAAAGCTCCGGAAGGTTGACAACGACTTCAAGCGCATTCAGGACTTGATCGGGTTTCGCCTGTTGTTCGACCGGGTGGACGAGTGTTACGCGGCCTTGGGGTACCTCCACGAGCAGTGGCCGCCGCGCAAGGACCGCATCAAGGATTACATCGCCCAGCCCAAGGCCAACGGCTACCAGTCGCTCCACACAACCCTTGAGCTTCCGGATGGCGAGCCGATCGAAGTGCAAATCCGCACTCGCGAGATGCACGTCATTGCAGAATACGGAGTGGCCGCCCACTGGCACTACAAGGAGCAGATGCGCCAAGAGGACAACTCGCCAGAGGCCGGCCCGCCGGAATCTCCGCAGGTTTCCTTTTTTCCGGAGTCCCTCTTCACGCTCACGCCCGACGGCGACATCATCGAACTTCCGGAGCAGGCGACCGCGCTTGATTTCGCCTACGCCGTTCACACTCAGGTGGGCAACCACACGACCGGAATCAAGATCAACGACGTGATCGCCAAGCTCGACTCGCCGCTGAAAACAGGCGATTGCGTGACGGTGATGACCTCGGCGAAGCAGGTGCCCAACAAGGAGTGGCTGGAGTTCGCATCCACGCGCAGCGCCCGCACCAAGATTCGCCACGCCTTGCGGGAGCAGCAGCGGGAGCAGTTTCGCAAAACGGGCTGGGAGCGGCTGGAGCAGGAGTTTCGGGCCTCCGGACTGAACCTGAACCGGATGGTGAAGGAAGGTCGGCTGGAACAAGAATGCCTCCAGCATCGCAACCAGACCTTCGAGCATGTCCTCTTCTGCCTTGGGGAAAACAGCATCCGGGCCTCTGCCGTGCTGGGGTGGTTTGTCGCCGCTCCGGAAACGACGGCAGCGGAGACCCCTGCGCCACCACCACCGCCACCGCAGCCCGTGGGCACGGGAAACGTCGTGTTTGTGGACGGGCTGGAGCAGGTGCCCACCCGGATTGCGCGTTGCTGCACTCCCACCTCGAATGACCCGATTCAGGGCTTCCTCACCGAGGGCGGGCTGGTTTCCATTCACCATCCCGATTGTGAGGCCCTGCAACGGCTCAACCCCGACCGCCAGGTTTCGGTCCACTGGGGCTGATCCGGGTTTCCGGGGAACCGCCTTCAG
>CAZQXS010000053.1:0-1602 GCA_964597275.1 uncultured Pseudomonadota bacterium
GACTATGGGATCTGCAATTATTAAGGGGAAAAGCGGTATAGCTACTTTTGGTGGTGACCATCCACAAGATTTACTGCCAAAACCTGTTGAGAAATACATCAGTGATATGTTTTAGCGGAAACCAGTGTATAACAAGACAAATACACTTGGACAGCAAAAACGCCGCGTACCCCTCGCGACTTTATGTGGGCGTTATGTGGCAGGATAGCCATTCTTGATAAGAGAGTATCCATTTCGAGCAAACGAAAGCCAATGACAACGGAAGGCCGTTCAAAGTGTGGATGAAAACGAGAATCCGGGGGCTTGCCCTCGCACTCCTGGCTACTTGTTGGGTCGGTCCCGCTGTGGCGGAAGAGGCCGCGATTGTTGAGTTGAGGGGGCTATCCCACCCTATCGCCCACGGCATTGTCCTTGCGGCGGTGGAAGACTGCGCCAAGCGGGGCTACAATGTTTCGGCCTCGGTGGTGGATCGACACGGCAATCTCGCGGCTTTTTTACGCAACCCGCTCTCAGGGCCGCACACGGTGGAGGTCAGTCAGCGCAAGGCCTTCACCTCCGCAACCACGAAGGTGTCCACTCAGGCTCTGTCCTCACGACCGGATCTCAACTTTGCTCCGGGCATGCTTCTCATCGTCGGTGGCGTCCCGATCCGCTTTAACGGACATTTTTACGGGGGGGCTGCGGTTGCCGGAGCGCCCCCAGAGGTTGACGAGCAGTGCGCGGAGGCGGGAATCGAAGCGGTTTCCGGCATCATGGATTTCGTGGAGTGAGCGGCTCCGGTACGGTGGCTTTCCTTCCTGACAGTTGGGATGCGTTCGTGAGCGCTTGGGTCCGTCCCTTACGAACCGAACTTCAGTGTTCAAAACCTAAGCAGCAATCAGGTGATCGTTTATGACCAACAGCAATCCCATCACTCCAACGGTTGATTTTGAGGCCGATGGTGTCCAGCACGGGTTCCTCAAGCTGCCGCACTCTCACGATGCGTCGGCCTGGGGTTCCATTCCGATCCCAATCACGGTCGCCAAAAACGGCGAGGGGCCGACCGTCCTGTTCACCGGGGCCAATCACGGGGACGAGTACGAGGGGCCGATTGCCCTCTTTGACTTCGCCCGCAAGCTCAAGGCGGAGGAGCTTTCCGGACGGGTGATCATCGTGCCCGGCATGAACTATCCCGCCTTTCAAGCGGGCAAGCGCACCTCGCCGATTGACGGCGGGAACATGAATCGGTCGTTTCCGGGCAGTCCGTCGGGCACGCTGACGGAGAAGATCGCGGATTATTTCAATCGCACCTTGTTGCCGCTGGCCGACTATGTGGTGGATTTCCATTCCGGGGGCAAGACCTTGGATTTCCTGCCGTTCTGTTGCGCCCATGTGCTGGACGACAAGGAACAGCAAGCCCGCTGTGTCGCCGCCATGCAGGCCTTCAATGCGCCCCATTCGGTGATGCTGCTGGAGTTGGACGCCGCCAGCATGTACGACACGGCGGCTGAGAGGATGGGGAAGGTGTTCATCGGCACGGAGTTGGGCGGCGGCGGAAGCTCAACGACGACGACCGTTGCCATCGCCAAGAAGGGCATCCGCAACCTCCTGATCCATGCCGGC
>CAZQXS010000053.1:1702-18013 GCA_964597275.1 uncultured Pseudomonadota bacterium
AGAAATCCGAGTACGACCGCCGGGTGCAGGACGTGAAACAGCGCATGCAGAAGGCCGGGTTTGATCTCCTGATCTGTCAGGATCCGGCCAACATGGGCTGGCTGACCGGATTTGACGGCTGGTCGTTCTACACCCCGCAGGCGGTGCTGGTGCATCTGGAAGCAGATGCCCCCGTTTGGTTCGGACGAGCGCAGGATGCCAAATCCGCACACATCACGACCGACCTTCCGGCAGAGAACATCATCGGGTTTTCCGAGCCGCTGGTGCATCATCCCGTCCAGCATCCGTTTGACGAATTGTGCGACCTGATCAAGGCCCGGGGCTGGGGTCGCGCCCGAACCGGGGTCGAGCTGGATGCGCACTACTACACCGCCAGGGCACACCAGCATCTGGTCAGCGGCTTGCCGAATGCCACGCTTTCCGACAATCAGGGACTGGTGAACTGGGCGCGGCTGGTCAAGTCGGACGCAGAGTTGGCCTACATGCGCGAAGCGGGGCGCATCGTCACCGACACCATGAACGCCGCGATCTCCCGACTGCAACCGGGCACGCGCCAGTTCGAGGTGATCGCGGACGTGTACCATGCCCAAGTCACTGGATTTGACAACAAGTTTGGAGACTACACCGGGCTGTGCCCCCTGATCCAAGTGGACGACGGCACCAGCACACCCCACTTGACGTGGAGCGATGAACCCCTGCCGGATCGCGGCCTGATTGCCATGGAAATCGCGGGGGCGCGACGGCACTACAACTGCCCCCTGACGCGGACCATGCACATCGGCAAACCCCCGCAAGCAGTCGCCAAGCTGGCGGAGGTGATCGTCGAAGGGGGCGATGCCGCGCTGGCGGTCGCCAAGCCGGGAGCCACATGCGAGGAGGTGGAGGCCGTCTGGCAGGCCATCCTGAACCGCAACGGCTACCGCAAGGAAAGCCGGGTCGGCTATTCCATCGGCATCAACTACCCCCCCGATTGGGGCGAGCGCACCGCCAGCCTGCGCCCCGGCGACAAGACGGTGCTGGAGGCGGGCATGTGCTTCCACTTCCAGTCCGGAGTCTGGCTGGAGGAGTTCGGTGCGGCCATCTCGGAGCCGTTCGTCGTCACCGACCAAGGCGGGGAGCGGCTGTCCAACGTTGCCCGCGAATTGATCGTCATCAACTAGAGAGGAAGCAACAATGCAAACCGAGCGCATGGTTGAAATCGTCTGGCAGGGCATCCAGCGCGGGGAACACCACCCTGCCGAACTTCACGGGAAACTCTCCCTTGACGAAGCCTATCGGGTCCAACTCGGAGTGCTGGAGTGCTATGAGCGTTCCGGCAATCCACAAGCGGGCTGGAAGGTGGGCTTGACCGCCAAGGCCATGCAGGCGCAGCAGGGGGTCCATGAGCCGGTGTTCGGCTTCTTGCTCCGCAACGGGCATCGGCAGACGGGAGCCGCCTTGGATTACGACTCGCTGATCCGTCCGGGGTTTGAAAACGAACTGTGCCTCACGGTGGGCACGACCCTCACCGGACCCGGAGTGACCCTCGAACAAGCCCGCTCTGCGGTTTCCCATGTTGCTCCCGCGCTGGAGATCGTCGAGAAGCGTGGGGATTTTCGCGGCGATCTGGCACTGGGCCTGACCGACAACGCCCAGCAGAAAGCCTTTGTCACCGGGGAACCTATCCCTCTGGGAACGTTGGATCTTGCGGAGGTGGCGCTGGACCTCACCGTCAATGGCGCGGCTCAGGAACAGGCCCGTGGGGTGGAAGTCATGGGCACGCCCATCGCTTCCATCGCGTGGCTCGCCAACAAGCTCGCGGAGTTTGGGCGGAGCTTGGAGGCGGGAATGTTGGTCATGTCCGGCTCCTTCACCAAGCAGTACGAAGTCCATCAGGGAGATGCGGTTGCCGCGCAGTTCGACCCCGTTGGCTTGGTCAGTGCTGAGTTTCGCTGAACGTTCACTCACCATCCCCAACGCGGGTTGTCAAGCCTCTCACACGACATGAATTCTGGCTCCAAAAGCCCAACCGTGTACGAGCAGGTGTATGCACTGGTCCGCAAGATTCCACGGGGGAAGGTCACGTCCTACGGTCGCATCGCAAGGGAGATCGAGGGCTGCACCGCCCGCATGGTGGGCTACGCGCTGGCGGCGCTCCCGTGGGAATCAAACGTGCCGTGGCAGCGTGTCATCAACCATCAGGGCAAGGTCAGCCCGCGCAACAGCGGTCACGGAAGCTGGGCGCAACGGGAGTTGCTGGAGGAGGAAGGCGTGGCCTTTGACGCACACGGACGGGCGGACTTCCAGAAATACGGGTGGCGGAAACTCCACCGACTCAAGTAACTCCGGGCCTCATTCAGGCTTCTGGTTCCACGGCTCATACCATCCGAAGGTCGGCACGGAAACGGCTTCCGGAAAGCCTTCGGTCTGGTTGGCAAGCAACAACTCGACGGCTTGGGCGGCTCGTTCGTAATTCGTCAACCCTCCCTCCCGGAAGTAGCCAAACAACTGTAGTGCGAGCGGTTCGGCGTAGTCGCCATAGCCAAGCAGTTCCGCGTCCCACTGGTCGGTTCCGGGCAGTGCCAGCACCCGGACTTTGGCCCCGTGCGACTTGATGTGCTGGATTTCGTCAAGCAGGTGCGGGAAGTAGCCCCTTCCGCCGTGCAGCCGGAAGATCGCCAGCTTGGAGTGCATCAGCACATGGTCGGCATAATGCTCCGCCGCCGCCGGATGCTGCAACGGCCCGGCAGACATCAGCCGCAGCCGCCCTCCGAACCTCGGCCCCCAGACGCGTGCCAGCGCAGAAAGCTCCGTGTCCGCCGTGCTCACGAACAGAATTTCGGCAGGCGTTTGCCGAACGGCCTCCAGCTTGCGCTCAAGGTCAAGGTCTCCGGATTGGGTGGCAACTCGGTGCATCAAACTCCCACTCGTTGGCTGCGGCGTTCCAGCAGGACCACATCCCGCCACTGCCCGGCGAGCGGGCCGTAGGTCATCTTTCCCAGCCGCTTGCGAACCCCCAGCCGCTCGAAGTCGTAACGCTCGTGAAGCCGCAGGCTGACCGTGTTTTCTGGAAAAATACCCGCCTGCAAGGTCCAGATTCCGGCATCTTCCGAAGAAGTGACCAATCGTTCCAACAGTCGTGAGCCAACCCCACGTCCTTGGGCCGAGGCCGAAACGTAAAGGCTCACCTCCGCAACTCCGGCATAGACGCAACGGGACGACACCCCGGAGAGTGCCGCCCAGCCCAAAATCGCATTGTCCTCATCGGCCACCCAACGGCACTCCGGCAGGTGCCCCGCTTCCCATTCCTGCCAGTTCGGCACGTCTGCCTGAAAAGTCGCGTGTCCGGTGGCCATGCCTTCGCCATAAATCCGGAGGACCGCCTCGGCGTCTTCGGCTTGCAGGGTTCGTAACAAAAGAGTCATGGCTGTTCCTACAAACTCACCATTCCCACTCTGGCTGGGCCTTGCCGGGTTGCCAGAGCGTTTCCTGCTCGCCGAGGGTGGCCGTCACCCAGCGTCCGGCGACGAAGAGGAAGTCGGAGAGACGATTGAGGTACTTGACGACCTCCGGATTCACGGGGTCTTCGCGGCTGAGGCGGATCACGTCGCGCTCGGCTCGGCGGCAGACGGTGCGGGCTTGGTGCAGGAAGGCGTTGAGCGGTGTGCCTCCGGGGAGAATGAAGCTCCGGAGCGGTTCCAGTTCTTCGTTCATCGCGTCAATCACTTCTTCCAACCAGTCGGCGTCTTCAGGTTGCAGTGTGATCTGCCCCTCGTATTCGTCTCCCGGCAGCGTCGCCAATTCGGACCCTAGGTCGAAGAGCTTCTGCTGGATCGCCTCCAGAATGAGGTCGAGCTTGTCGCGCCGCACGGAGGCTTCCTTTTGCGCCAAAAAGCTGCGGCAGAGGCCGACAATGCTGTTGAGTTCGTCCACCGTGCCGTAGCTCTCGATGCGCGGCGCGTCCTTGGGAATGCGGGTTCCGCCGACGAGTCCGGTGTCCCCCGTGTCGCCGCTACGCGTGTAAACCTTGGTGATGCGGACCATTGGTTGTCGGTTGTTAGTTTTCGATTTTCAGCCACGAAGTGCGCGAAAAAACACCAAGGGAAAACCCTTCGTGTCCTCAGCGAACTTGGCCGTGAGCAAACGGGTTTCGGTTAGGTTTTGGCCATTTGCGCCGCGAGTTCCTGATCGTCAAGGTTCTCGGAGGCCGCCAAGTGCGTATGCAGGGATTCCTGATCCTCGGCGGAGCGGTTCTGGCCGAGCTTGGCCTTGCCCTCCCAGCGAGTGACGGTCAGTTTAAATCCGACAATGGCCCGGAGCATCCCCCGGATTTTCGAGTTCGACCAATCAGCCTGCCAAGGATTCGGGACACCGGATTCATGCTCGGCGGTCAAAGCGTCCACGAGTTGCATCAGTTCGTTCTCGCCCTCGACCCTCCGGAGCGTTCCGGTGGCATGGACAGCGCGGTAGTTCCATGTGGGAACGTTGCCCTCCGTGGCGTACCACCGAGGCGAAATGTAGCCGTGCGTGCCGGAAAAGACCACCCGCGCCGTCTGTCCATCGGTCAGCGTTTTGGCGTGGGGGTTCGCTTTCGCCAAATGCCCAAGGATACGGTCGTTTCCGGAGTCATCCATCTGCAACAGCATCGGCAAATGCGTGACATCCGGCCCCTCCGAACCGTTGGTGAGCAGCAACCCAAACGGATGCGCCTGCACAAACTCCCGGATTTTCCCAGAATCGTCCATGCGAAAATGAGCGGGCGTGTACATGCGTCCTTGTTATCTCGCTTGTTCAGAAATCTGATTTTCCAATTTCCTCAACCAATCCAAGTGTTCCCGGAAGCGCACCACCTCGCCGATGACCACGACGGCAGGCGGCTCCAGTCCGGCGGTTTGCACGTCCTTGGCACAGCGGACGAGCGTGGTTTCCAGCACCTGCTGCCGGGACGTGCAGGCACTCACGATCACCGCCACGGGTTCCTCCGGGGGACGTCCCGCACCGATCAGCCGTTCCACGATCAGGGCGAGGTGCTTCATGGCCATGTACATCACGATCACGGGCGACCCCTTGGCGATGGCCTCCCAATCGTGCTGCCCCGGCACCTGTCCGCTGACCCCGTGCCCAGTGAGGAAGGTGACGGCGGAGTTGGTGTCGCGGTGCGTGACCGGAATTCCGGCGTAGGCGAGTCCGCCAATGCCCGCCGTGATGCCCGGAATGATGCGGAACGGAATCCCGGCCTCGACCAGTTGCCGCGCCTCCTCACCGCCGCGTCCAAACACAAACGGATCGCCCCCCTTGAGCCGCAGCACCCGCTTGTTTTGCCGTGCCAAGTCAATCAGACGCTCGGTGATCGCGGCCTGCTTGGGCGAGGGCTTGCCCCCGCGCTTGCCCGCATATTCCAGCGTACACTCCGGAGCCGCCAGCTTCAAAATACGTTCGTCCACCAGTGCGTCGTACACCACCACCTCAGCCTGTCGCAACCCCTGCCAGGCGTGCAACGTGAGCAGCCCCGGATCGCCTGGACCCGCCCCTGCGAGCCACACCCACCCCGGCTCCAAATCAGGAAGCGTAAACGGTAGCGAAGCCGAATCGTTGCGTTTGTCCTCTGAATTCTGCACGGAGCTAGCCATCCTGATACAAGCAAGCGTCCAAGAGACTGAGGATTTCCAGTAAAAGAGAACGGGGAGCCTGCTCGACCAGTTTGACCCTTCGGCTCTTGTAGTCAATGGATTTCACCTGCTCCACCATGACGAAGCCTGTCAGTGACGATGCTTTCGGCACTGGAACATGGAACGGACTCTGACGCTTCGTGTTCGTGATTGGACACACAATCGCTAATCCAGTAGCCTGATTGAACGGCTTGTTGCTGACAACGATTGCGGGACGTCTGCCTTTTTGCTCATGCCCTGATTGTGGATCGAATGTGGTGATGACGAAATCTCCTCTTTCCGGAATGTACTTCTCCATCTACCACACTTCCTTCCCCACTGGTTCTCCCCAATCCTCTTCCTTGGCAACATAGCCTGCGGGCATTTGACGAATCAAATCATGGATGTTGTACCGCCCATGTGCTTTCACTGTGGACTCAATCACGATCTTCCCCTCTTCAACAGAAATATCGATTTCCTCCCCCACTTGCAGGCACACGTCATCCAGCATTTTTTTGGGAATCCGAACCCCTTGGCTGTTCCCCCACTTTTTCACTTTCGTTAACATGATTTCTCCTCAATCTCACGATGTATATCCCTAGTATATCCCAAAACGGGAAGCTTGCAAGGGTTGACTTGAGCTGATTCCACATGACCCGCAAACCTGCTGGACCCCTGCGGCGCGGCTGGACCACCGGAGCCTGCGCGACCGCAGCCACCAAAGCCGCCTACACCGCACTGCTCACGGGCGAATTCCCCGATCCCGTCAGGATCACCTTGCCCAAAGGCCAAACGCCGGAATTCGCCTTGGCCCGCGAGGAATTGGGCGCAGGCAGGGCCAGTGCCACCATCGTCAAGGACGCAGGTGACGATCCCGATGTCACGCACGGCGCGATGATCGTGTCCAGCGTCCGAAATGGACCTTCCGGCTGCGGAGTCGTGTTTGAGGCGGGAAGCGGCGTGGGGACCGTCACCAAGCCCGGCTTGCCGATTTCGCCCGGAGAACCCGCGATCAATCCGGTGCCCCGCGAGCTGATGCGCGGGGTGATCCGCGAGGTTGCCGCAGCCCACGGCGGTTCCAGCGATGTTGTGATCACGCTCTCCATTCCCAACGGCGAGGAACTGGCACAACAAACGTGGAACCCCCGGCTCGGCATCGTCGGCGGACTTTCCATCCTCGGCACCACCGGAATCGTCATTCCCTACTCCTGCTCGGCATGGATTCATTCGATCCAGCGTGGCATTGACGTGGCCCGCGCCACAGGCCTCTCGCACGTCGCGGGCTGCACAGGCTCCACCAGCGAAAAAGCGGTGCAGGCTCACTACGGACTCCCGGACGAGGCGATGCTTGACATGGGCGATTTTGTCGGCGGCCTGCTCAAGTATTTCCGCCAGCATCCCCTGCCCAAGCTCACGCTTGGCGGCGGTTTCGGCAAGCTCACCAAACTCGCACAAGGCCACCTTGATTTGCACTCCGGGCGCAGCCAAGTGGATTTTGGCTGGCTTGCCGAGCAACTGCGGACGCTTGGGGCTTCCGAAGCCTTGACCACTGCCGCACAAAATGCGAACACCGCCAACGAGGTGCTGCTCCTTGCCCACAATGCCGGACTCCCCCTTGCCGATGCCGTGGCCACCCGCGCCCAAGCCGAGGCGAGGAAGATCTTGCGCAAGGCCACCGTTGCGCTGGAAGTGTTGGTCGTGGATCGTCAAGGAACCGTCGTCGGCCATGCCCCATTTTCCTAACCGCCGACTGCCTAAATCCCTACAGCCAAACTGCCATGACTCCGCGCACACTTCTGATTCTCGGTGGCACCACTGAGGCTTATGCGCTGGCCGAACAGTTGACGCGAGAGCAATCCCCCCAGCCTTTGCGTGTCCTGACCTCGCTTGCCGGAGCCACGAAAACCCCGCGCCTTCCTGCCGGAGAGGTGCGCTTCGGCGGCTTTGGGGGAGCGGAGGGATTGGCCGATTTCCTGCGGAAGGAAAACGTGACAATGCTGGTGGACGCGACCCATCCCTTTGCCGAGCAAATCTCCCGGAATGCCGCCCTCGCTGCGGAGGCCACTGGAACGCCCATGCTGCGGCTGGAGCGTCCGCCGTGGAAGCCGGAGCCGCAGGACCGTTGGATTTGCGTGCCCAATCTTGACCCCGCCGCCGCGTGGCTTCGGGAGCATCCGCACACGGCGTTGCTCACCACCGGAATCCGTGAGTTGGATGCCTTTCGGGACTGCCCCGACTCCCGCTTCGTGATCCGCACCATCACCCCGCCCCACCTTGAAAAGCCGTGGCCGCAAGCCGCCTTCGTGCAGGCACGAGGGCCGTTTTCCGTGGAGGACGAGCTCCAGCTTCTCCGGAAACATGCGATCACTTTGCTCGTCACCAAAAACAGCGGGGGCACGGCCACTTACCCTAAAATCGAAGCCGCCCGACGGCTCACCCTGCCCGTGCTGATGATCGAACGCCCTGAACTTCCTCAGGTTGAGTCCATGCCGGATGTGAAGCAAGCCTTATTCAGATTGGGGCAATTCATGTAAATGTTTGCGCTTTTTTGGACGCAGCACATGCGCATGTTCGGCATCGTAGAGGGCGCTGTCGCGGAAATCGCGGGAGGCGAAGACGCGCCCGACGAGGATGAGGGCGGTGCGGCTGATTTTGGAGTCACGCACCTTTTCCCGAATGTCCGCAAGGGTTCCGTGCAGGAACTGCTCATCCGGCCAGCCCACGCGGTAGGCGACCACCACGGGACAGTCCTCCCCGTAGTGGGGAATCAGCGTGTCCTGCACATGCTTGAGGTTGCGCACCGAGAGGTGAATCGCCAGCGTTGCGCCGCTGCGTCCGAGCGTGTCCAAGTCCTCGCCTTCGGGCATTGCGGAGGCGTGCATGGTGGTGCGCGTGGCAATCACGGTCTGGCTGACCTCCGGGAGCGTGAGTTCCTGCTTGAGGGCCGCTGATGCCGCCGCAAAGGCTGTCACGCCGGGAGTCACGTCATACGGGATGCCGAGTGCGTCCAAGCGCCGCATCTGTTCGGCAATCGCTCCGTAAATCGAGGGGTCGCCGCAATGCACCCGCGCCACGTCCTTGCCTTCGGCGTGAGCGGCTTCCATTTCCGCAATGATCTCGTCAAGGTGCATCGAGGCGGTGTCCCGGAGGTGCGCGGCTTCCGGGGCATACGCCAAAATCTCCTTGGGCACCAGCGATCCGGCGTAGAGGCAGACGGGGCACTTGGCGATCAAATCACGCCCCCGGATCGTGATCAGGTCCGGCGCACCCGGCCCGGCTCCGATGAAATGGACAGTCATGGGTTTCCTCTCTCAGTTTTGTCGGCATAGCCTCGCGGCGTGTACACCCATCCAGTCTTGTCGGGAGTGGGCAGGTGCCGCGTTTGGCTGGAGCCGATCAGCACGACGGTGAGCATGTCAATGAGTTCCGGGCGCAGTTCTGCGAGTGTGATCACACGCAGGGTTTCGTCAGGACGCCCCAAGTTGTGGGCCAGCACGACCGGGGTTTCCGGCCGACGGTGGCGCCGCAGGATCTCCCGCGCCGTCACCAGCAGGGCCACCCGTTTGCGGGAAACCGGGTTGTAGAGCGCAATCACGAAATCCCCCTGTGCGGCAGCGTGAAGTCGTTGCTCGATCACGGCGGTCGGGGTCAGCAAGTCCGACAGCGAAATCGCGCAAAAGTCGTGACCAAGCGGGGCGCCGATGCGTGCGGCGGCGGCCTGCATCGCCGAGATTCCGGGAACCACGGACACCGACACCTGCGCCCACTCCGGTTGTGCGTCCCGCTCCAGCAGCTCAAAGGCCAGTGTCGCCATCGCGTAAATTCCGGGGTCGCCGGACGAAATCAGCGCCACCGTGCGGCCCTCGGCGGCAAGGTTGAGGGCGTAGCGCACCCGCTCGGTTTCTTCGCCCAAGGCAAAGCGGTGCTGTTTTTGATTGCGCCGAACGTCTGCCGCCAGATCGAGGTAGAGGCCGTAGCCCACCCAATCACTGGCTCCTTCAAGAACCTTGCGGGCTTCCGGGGTGCGCCAATCCGGGGTGCCCGGCCCCAGCCCGACGATGAACAACTGCCCCAGTCCGACGCCAAAGGCTTCCGCCTCAAACGGTTCTGGAGCCGCCGCGATGGCACAGGTCGCCCGCGCCGAGCGCACTTTCGGGACCCACAGCATTCCAGCTTCGCCCACCACCGCCAACGCCGCTCCCTCTGCGACTCCGTGACAGCCCACTTCCCGGAACACCACCTCGGAAGGAGTCAGCAGTCGGGCTTTTTGTTTTTCCAAGGTGGCCGCATCGAAAAAGCGCACCGGGCATTGCAACCGCAAGCCCAGCCCCAATACGGCGGGTTCGTCACGCTTGACCTCCAGCGAATACACCCCGCCCACGCTTTCCGGAGCAATGTGGTACCAGTGCAGGGTTTCGTCCACCAGCGTCCACAGCTCTTCAGGATTGCAGCCCCGCTCGCACCCCACTCCAATCGCCAAGGTCCGGGGGTGGTAAACCAGATGGTGCTTGCCGCCCGTCCAGTAGCGTTCCGAGACGGAAATGCGCAATCGCCCATGCAGGTGGCGCGGCAGCTTGCTTTCCTGGAGCCACGAGTGCCGCCCCTCAATCGTGAGGGTCGCGCCGTTCAGCAGCTCCGCCATGAACGCCTTGGCGTCTTCCGGGTTGGCGAGGGTGAGGCCGTCCGGCGGTTCGTCGAGTGCAATGCCAAAGCGCACATCGCCGGAGGTCGTCACGGCAGCCGAACCGCCCAATTCCTGAGTGATCTGCTGCGCCAAGACATTGGCCCGGTGGTGTCCGCCCAACAGCGGCACCACGGAGCTGCCATCCTCGGCCACCGCCAGCACTGGCGGCTCGGTGCGCTTGTCCTTGAGTTCCGGGGCCACCGCCCGAATCAAGATGCCTGCCGCGCACACTCCGATGATCGGTGTGCCTTCCCGAAACAGCGCGGCAAGGTGTTTCATCGTTTCCGTGAATTTCACCCCGGCTTCGGGCACTCGGTCGGCCTTGCCGTGCAGGGTGCCGTCCAGCAAGCTCGCAATGCGCTGGGCGACAGGCACCGCCCCGGAAGTGAGGCAAACGATGGCGGGTTTAGACACGACGCACCAGAATCATGGAAAAGTACGGAACGACCTCCGGATCAACTTCGTCCAGCGGCAACACCCGCTGATCGGGACGGGTGGCGTGTTCCACATAACGGGCGTGTTCCGCCAGTCCGCAACGGTTCAGCAGACCGTGCAATTTCGCAAAATGCCGCCCCACCTTCATCAGCACAAACGCGCCTGCTGCCTGCAACCGCACCTCCAGTTCCGCTTCCGGAAGCGGGCCGGGCAGCACGGTGAGGGGTTCGTTGCGCGAAACCAATGGAAGCCCCAGCGCCGCAGCACAGGCCATTGGCGAGGACACACCGGGCACCACCTCCGTCCGGAATTTTCCGGACAGCCGCTCCAGCACATACATGAACGAACCGTAAAACAGCGGATCCCCCTCGCACAACACCGCCACGGACTTGCCGGATTCCAACCGAGTCGCCAAGGCTTCCGCCGCATGATCATACGCCTGCTGGGCCGGAAACGGATCCACAGAAATCGGCAGGCGCAGGGGCAGCACCTCCGAGTTCGCGGTCAGGTGCGGCTTGGCGATTTCCCACGCCAGTCCGGTTCCCGCCTCCGGAGCGGGATAGGCCACCACCGCGCATTCGTTGAGCAGGCGCACCGCCTTGAGCGTGAGCAGTTCCGGGTCGCCCGGCCCCACGCCGAGGCCGTACAAAACCCCAGCTTTTGGTTTTACCACAGAGGACACAGAGGGCACAGAGGGCACAGAGGTTTAGGATTTGTGGTGAATCTCACTTTGATGCAACAAGTTGGGTGACGGGCCGCAGAGGACACCAACCCTGAAACGTACCGATGGGTTCAGCGCGGGCAAGATCAATCCGGGTCAGGTCACCTCCGTTCGCCGCATACCACTTGAGCAGCGTTTGCTCGCCCTCCAGGGTCACGGCGTTCGCCACCAATCGCCCTCCGGCGTTGAGGCGTTGCCAGCAGGTTTCCAGCAGCTTCGGAACCGTCAATCCACCGCCCACGAATACGGCATCTGGGGCTTCTAGTTCGGCAAGAGCTTCCGGGGCTTCGCCATCAACGATCTGCAAGCGGGGCACGCCAAGCTGGTTGGCGTTCTGCTCGATCAGGGCAATGCGCTCCAGATTGCGCTCAATCGCCACAGCGCGGCAACGGGAGTCCGTGCGCAACCATTCAATCGCCACCGAACCGCAACCCGCACCCACGTCCCAAAGCAACTGTCCGGGAATCGGCATCAGCCGCGCCAGCGTCACCGCTCGGACTTCACGCTTCGTGAGTTGTCCATCGTGGCGGAAGGCCTCATCCGGAAGGCCCGGAGTTCGCGGCAACACCTGAGCCTTTTCGTCTGCAACGCATTCCACGGCTACGACATTCAGGGATACACCTTCCGGCTGGCCCCAACTCGCGGCGTTCCCCTCGAAGCGGCGTTCGCGCTCGCCCCCCATGTTTTCCAGCACGGTGAGGCGGCTTTTCCCAAATCCGCGCTGAGTGAGCAATCCGGCGATCGCCTGCGGGCTGCGTCCGTCCCAACTCAGCACCACCAGCTTCGCGCCGGGCTGGACGTGGGGGTGCAACGACTCCAGCGGACGCCCGTGAACCGTGAGGGTTTCTACTTCCGGCAACGACCAACCAAGCCTCGCGCAGGCCAGCGAATAGGCCGAAGGTGCAGGCAAAAAGCGAATTTCTTCGCAGCGAAAGCCTTCGCGCAACAGCTTCGCTCCGACCCCGTAGCAGAGCGGATCTCCGGTGGCAAGAACGACTGTGCCCTTGCCCAGTTCCCGGATTTTCGGGAAGTCGCTTTCCATGCGCTTGGCCCAACTCTGCCGCTGGGCAGAAACGGAATCGGGCAACATCGCCAAGTGGCGCGGACCTCCGTAAATCGTGTGGGCTTGTTCGAGACACAAACGCGCCGCATTCCCAAGTCCGGGCCAGCCATCCTCGCCGATGCCCACCACCGTCAACCAAGGCAGACTCATGCGCAAGCCTCCAGCATCGCAAGCGCGTTGACCGCCGCCGCCGCCATCGCACTGCCCCCGCGCCGTCCGTGCAGGGCGAGGAAGGGAACGCGGGCAAATTCCGCAACGGCGGCTTTCGATTCCGCCGCCCCGACGAAGCCCACCGGAAATGCCAAAATGGCTGCGGGTTCCGGCCAGCCGCCTTCAATGCCTTCCAGCAATCGAAACAACGCGGTGGGCGCATTTCCGATCACCACCACCGCCCCTGCGAGTTCCGGGCGCCAGCGTTCCGTGGCGACCATCGCCCGTGTGCAATCCCGTGATTTCGCCTCCTCGTGCACTCCGGCATCGCCAATCCAGCAGCGCACCGCATTCTGCGCAGGGAGCCGATTGCGAATGATGCCCTCCGCCACCATCCGGACATCGCACAGCACGGGTGCCCCGCGTTGCAAGGCGTTGTGCCCCGATTCCACCACGTTGGGATGCCATGCGAGTTCGTCCAGCAAATCCGTCATCCCACACGAGTGCATGAGCCGCACGGCCACCTCCACGATCCCCGCCGGATAGCCGGAGAAGTCCACCTCCTGCCGGATGGTCGCAAAGGACTCGCGGTAAATCGCATCCGGCTCCTTCAGGTACGCAAAGCTCAAACCTGTCCTTCGAGCTTCTTGAGGGTCACGGGACCAAGCGGATGATCCGCGTGGGGGTACGGATGATGGCCGTGGTCATGGTCATGCGAATGATCATGTGAATGCTCGTGACCATGATGGTGATGATCGTGCGAGTGCCCGTGTTCGTGGCCATGCGAGTGGTGATGCCCGGCATCTCCGGTGCCGATGCCCTCGACGTGGTGATGGTGACTTTCCTGCGGCAAACCGACCTCGGCCTCGAAGCCCAGCACCTGCTCGCGGTATTTGCACATCTGGCAGTTCATCAGGTTCTGCCCCTCCAGAATTTCTTGCACCCGATCCCGAAACGTATCCAACACGAGCGGATGGTCGTTGAGGTAGGGTGCCTTCACGAACTCGATCTCCGGGTGCCGTGCCGCCACGAGGTCGGTGTGGTCATAGATGCGCTGCACCAGAATGCCCGTGAAAAGGAAGTACGGAAAAACGACAATGCGCTTGAAACCGAGCCGCACCGCCCGCTCCAACGCGGGTTCCACGAGCGGGAACGTGACTCCCGAATAGGCCGTCTCCCCCCAGCCGAAGCCCAGCCCCTCCCAGAGTAGGCGTGTCACTTTGGAGACGTTCGAGTTCGCGTCCGGGTCCGAAGCTCCCCGCCCCACCACGACCAGCAGGGTGTCATGCCGAGAAATGTGATCCCCCGCTTCTGCAATTGCCGCTTCCACCCGTTCCCCGGCGGCGCGGATCAGCTTGAGGTCAATCGCCAGTTCGCGCCCATAGCGGATGTCCAGCCCCGGATGCTGCGCTTGGTAGGTGTTGAGCACCGACGGGATGTCGTTCTTGGCGTGCCCGGCGGCGAACAGCATCCCCGGCACCGCCAGCACCTTGCGGATGCCCTTGGCCTGCAAGGCATCCAGCCCATCACGGATGATCGGCGTGGCAAACTCCAAAAAGCCCCACTCCGTCTCGTGCTCCGGCATCCGCTCGCGCAGTCCCCGCGCCACGGACTGAAATTCCTCGACCGCCCGCACGTCACGACTTCCGTGACCACAGACCATGATTCCCCATTCGTTCATTTCATCTCCTTTTAGTTGTTTTGCTGTATTTGCTAGCCATCATTTTGGGCCATCGGGTGCTTCACCTCAACGGGTATCCCCGCCACACACCACCAGACTTCATCGCAGGTTGCACCGAGCTGTTGCCCGAGTCTTCCGGAAAGGTCGGCGAAGCGGCGGGCCAGTTCGTTTTCCGGAAGCAGGCCCAGCCCGACCTCGTTGAGGACGAACACCATCGGGTTCGGCAGGGCGAGCAACCGTTCGATCTCGGCAAATGCGTCGGACTCCGAAAGCTGGTGGTGCAGCCAGTTGTTGAGCCACATCGTCAGGCACTCGACCAGTACGGGCGTCTGCGCGTTCTGGACGGCGCGGACGAGGTGCAGCGGCTCCTCGATCGTGGCGAAGCGGTCGCCTCGTCGTTGGCGATGCACAGCAATGCGCTCCCGCATTCCGGCATCCAGCAATTCGGTCGTCGCCAGATAAATCGGCGTTTGGTCGCCCGCAAGTTCCAAGGTGCGCTGTTCGGCAAACCGAGACTTGCCGCTTTTGACCCCGCCTGTGACCAAGATTTTCACAGCGACCACCCCAGCGGAGTCCAGCCCAGCACAAACATCATCGCCAGCCCTCCGGAAAACCCCCAAGTGGCGGTTCGTGCCAAGCGGTTCATGCGCTGGAGATCGGTACTGCTCACGTCCGTCCGTGCGTCCGGATCGCCCAGCCAGAAATCGCTCGCCAGTTTTCCTTTGCGCCAGATCGGGCCGCAAAGCCGGATGCCCAACGCTCCCGCCGCCGTGGCCTCGGCCCAGCCGGCATTGGGGCTGGGGAGTTTGTGGCGATCCCGCAAGCCCACGCGCCACGCCGCGCTTGCCGAGCCTCCGGAGATTGCCGCCGAAGCCACAAGCAGCACAAACGTCAGCCGGGCTGGAATCCAGCAGAGCCAATCGTCCAAACGGGCGCTGGCCCAGCCGAAACGCTGGTAACGCTCGTTGCGGTAGCCCACCATTGAGTCGAGTGTGCTGACCGCCTTGAACGCGGCCATTCCCGGAATTCCGGCAACCGCAAACCAGAACAGTGGCGCGATCACGCCATCGCTCAAATTTTCGCTCACGCTCTCCGCCGTAGCGCGTCCGCAGCCGTGCAAATCCAAACGCTCCGTGTCGCGTCCCACCAACTGGCTCACCTGCCGCCGGGCTTCTGGTAGATCGGCCTGTTCCATCGCGGTTCCCACGCGCTTCGCATGGACGAGCAAGTCCTTCAGCGCCAGCAAACTCCAGCCGAGGAAAAGCAACACGGCCAGTTCCCAAAATCCCCCAGCACGTGATCCAAGTTCCTGCAACAGCGTTGTCGCGCCCACGCTGACCCCAATCGTTGTGACGAGCAAGACGATGCCGCCAAGCCTCCCGTTCCCGTTCCGTTTCCAGAGCCACGCTTCTGCTGTGGCGACAAAGTTTCCGAGCATCCGCACGGGATGCCAACGGTACTGCGGATCGCCCCAAAGCTCGTCCAGCGCCAGCATGGCCACCAACACCCACTCCGGGCGCATCCAGTCGTTGCTTGCCATGCACTCCCTTCAACAAATGCAGACAGAAGCATCGAACGGCTCCACGTTCAGGAAACGATGACCGCAAGGCTCACAGGGGATGCAACGGATGAAGGTGGCAGGCAAGCCGCTTTCCTTGACGCGAGGTGATTTGAAACTGACGGGATGATCTGGCTCATCGGAAAACACTCCGCATCACAGTTGCGCGACAGCAGGGGATTCGCACCCCATTTCCTCCCAATCCGGAGGCCCATCAGCTTACGCGCACTCCGGGGGCATCCTCAAGCAGAATGCCGGAGTCCCGCAAGCAGGCGCTTAAACGGTGGTTTCGGAAGTGCTGTCCGGAGCGGGTGAGGCGGGAGTCTCCTCGGCGGAGGGTTCCGGGTCAGGTTCAGTAGCAACTTCCGGGGCGGCCTCGGCAGCAGCTTCCG
>CAZQXS010000053.1:18113-23780 GCA_964597275.1 uncultured Pseudomonadota bacterium
CTCGGCAGCAGCTTCCGGTGTGGGTTCGGCAGGCTTGCCGTCTTGGCCTCCGGCTTTTTCGGCAAGGTACTCCTGATGCTGGTCCCAGATTTTCTGGAGAACGCGATTCACCAGCCCATGCGAGTCGTCATCCACGAAATCCTTGCACAACTCGACGGACTCGTTGATGACCACCCGATGCGAGATTTCCGGACCAAAGCACAGCTCGTACACGCCGAGGCGCAGGATGTTGCGAATGGTCACGGAGAGCCGATTGAGCCGCCAGTTGTCGAGACAGCGGCGGATGCGGCGGTCAATGTACTTGCGGTGATACAGGGTGCCCACCGCCAGTTCGCGGGTGAAGTCCCGCATCTTTTCGGGGAGTTCGGAGTGTTCCAGAAAGCGATCCACCGGCTCCGAGGCTTTCGATTCGATCAGTTCCGATTGGTAGAGCGCCTGAACGGCGTGGACACGGGCTTGGTGGCGCATGAGGCTTCAGGGTTGGGTGCTGGCGAGCGATTGATGTAATTTTTGCACGAGTGCCTGATTGTAACCGTGAGAGGTCATGTTCGCAACAACCCGACCGCGCACGGGATGTCCGATCAGGAAGAGGTCGCCCAGCAAATCGAGGATTTTGTGGCGCACGAATTCATCCGGATACCGCAGTTCGGTGTTGATCACCTTGTTCTCGTGCAGAATGATGTGCGAGTTGAGGTAGCCCCCTCCGACCTTGCCCATCTTCTGCGCCATGTCAATGTTCTCGAAGGTGTTGAACGAGCGCGCCGGGGCGATGTCCTCGCGGAACGAATCGCGCTCCGGATTGAAGGTCAGCACCTGTTCGTGGATGGGAGCGGGGTAGTCCACGCGCATCTGGACTTCAAAGCCCTCGGCGGGTTCCGCGTAAAGGTGCTTTTCCTGCGGGGATTCGGTGCCCACCAGAATTTTCTCGTGGAGGACGAGCGTCTGCGCCTCGGCTTCCTGCTCCACGATTCCGGCTTCCGCGATCACCTTGGCAAAGTCAATGGCGGAGCCGTCAATGTTGGGAATCTCCTCATCGGCCTTGACGAGGACGTTGTCGAGTCCGGCCATGAAGAGCGCAGCCATCAGGTGTTCGACCGTGCGGACCTTGCGATTCTGCCGGGCGAGGACGGTGGAGTTCGCGGTGAAGGTGTGCTTGGCGACCGACTGTGAAAAATTCTCCAGTGCGGTGATGTGTCCGGGAATGGTGGTGCCGTCCAGCGTTTGGAACTGGATCCCGGAGTCCGGCTCGGCGGGGCTGAGGATGATGCCCGTGTTGCGTCCGGTGAGCAGTCCCATGCCGTTGAGCACCACATTGTCAGAAAGGGTGCGCTGCTTGCGGCCTGCGGCTTCCAACGAAACCGCTCCTGACTGCACATCGTCCTGATACGAAGCCGATTCCAGCGAGGTGTCCGAGGCCAGTTCCTTGCGGCTTCCGGAGGGTGCAGCCAGCAGTTGCGAGACCTTGTTCAGCACCCCCTCCAGATGCAGGGGCTTTTCCAGAAAATCCACTGCGCCCAATTTGATCGCACTGACCGCCGCCTCGATGCCGGCGTGTCCGCTCATCATCACCACCGGAACCTGCGAATGCGATTCGCGCAGGCGGCTGAGGACCGCCATGCCGTCCATGCCCGGAAGCCAAATGTCCAGAAAGATCAGTGCGGGAGTTTGCCGCTCCAGTTCTGCAAAAAACGCCGTCGCGTTCGCACAGGCCACCACGGGATACCCTTCGTCCATGAGGATGCTCCCCAAGGTTTCCCGGATCGCGGGTTCGTCGTCAACGATGCAAATGGATGCGTTCATTTTTGGCAAAAGGCTCAGGCGACCACGCGGGTGCGGCCCTCTTGGACAGCCTTGGGCGGCTCCACCTTGAGGACTTCGATCTTGAAAATCAAATCGGCATTTGGAGGAATGTCCATCTGCGGCACCCCCTGCACGCCATAGGCGAGTTTTGCGGGAATCCGCACCTGAATCTTCGCGCCCTGGCGGACCCCGGCCAGCGCCTCTTCCCAGCCTGCGATCACCCGTCCCGCGCCATGCTCCAGCGTGAACGGCTCCCCCTTCTTGCGGCTGCTGTCAAACGGAGCAAAGGTGTCGGCCAGCCAGCCGTCGTAGTGGACACGGACCTTGCTGCCCTTTTCGATCTTACGGCCATCCCCCGGACGCTCCACATAGAGTTCCAGCCCGGAGCGTTGCTTCTTGAACGCGGCGTCAAGGGCGAGCTTGGGGCGCGGATGCTGCTCTTCCTCCTTCGCCCCCTTGGCTCCGGCGGCTCCGGCTGTGGCGGAATTGATCTTCATCGGCACGAAAAGGTGGTGGGCGCGTCGCTTTCATCCATCAGGATGGTGACTTCGATGGGCGCGGTTTCGTCGCCCTGCGCAAAACCCCGGTTGACATCCAGGAAGAGGTTGATGCGGTTGCCCCGCAGGTAGTACTGCCCGGAAAGCACCTCGGCCTCTCCCTCCAGCACGATCATTTTTGTCATCTCGTCAAAGCTCGCCCGGTCGGAGCGGGCCACCCGTCCGGGCTGTTGCAGGCAAACCTCCTGCTCGGCGCGGGCAAGCTGAAGCCGCTGGGCTTCGTCGGCATACAACGAAATGCGCTCCGCCCGCACAAACATTTCCTCCGGAGTGCGCTCCATCTCGACCTCGCCCTCGAACACCGCCTCGCCTTTGTCCCCGTCCAGCACCGCCCGGTTCGCCTGCACGATGACGCGCTGGGCGTTGGGATCGCCTGCAATCCGCAGTTCGGTCGCCTCATCGGCCTTCCCTTGGGCGAGCAAATCCAAGTTCGCCTCGATCCGGAAGCGTCCTTCTGGAGTGGGCAAGCCCTCAAACTCTGCACGGTGATGCAAAAAATCGGCAAAGAGCTTGTGCGTCCGCAACGAAGCCTGCGGGGCCGTCATCCGCACGTTCCCCTCCAACTGAAGCGTCTGCGCATTCAGGGATTCCGAATTGCGGCGGTCTCCCTCCCAGCCGCGCTGAAAGACCATGTAGTCGGCATTCAACTCGCGGTTCCACTGCCGGAACCACACCTCGCCCTCCCCTGTCAGACGCTCGCCCAGAGGTTCCTTGAGACGGTTGACCCGCAACTTGAGCGTGGTGAATTCCAGACTTTCCCGCGAAACCCAGCCGCGCACGTTCCCCCGGAACATGGCCTCGCCCGCATTGAGGTCGCTGCTGAACTCGTCGGCCTCGATGCGCAGACGCTCCGCTCCGGCATAGCGCAGGATCAGTTCGGTTTCATCCACATTCTGGGCGGTGGTGGGCAAGGCATTCAGGGCCGCAACAAAGGCGTTTTTCGCAAGAAACCTCCGGTCCCTCAGCGTGCCGAGCGCGGCCAGCAGGGTTTCCGGAAAGCCCTCGCGCCGCAAGTTCTGAAGCGTTCCCGTCGTGATCTGAAAGGACTCGACGGCCAGTCCGGCACGCTTCTGCGCCAACCCTTCTGGAACAACCGCCGCCCCCAACGCAACCAGCACGAAGAGGGCCAGCAACAGCTTCAGCGCCTCAGACATGCTCGGCCTTCAGTGACTCGCCAGAGGACAACTGCCCCTGACGCCGAGTGCGATGCTCGTGCGTGGCGGCGACGAATGCGGCAAACAGCGGGTGCGGCTTGAGCGGTTTCGACTGGAGTTCCGGGTGGTACTGGCAACCGATGAACCACGGATGCTCCGGCAACTCGATGGTTTCCACCAAGTCCCGCTCAGGATGCCGTCCGGAGAAGACGAGTCCGGCCTTTTCAAGCTGGGGGACGAATTCGTTCATGACCTCGTAGCGATGCCGATGCCGCTCCGAAATCCGGGTGGTTTGGTAGATGCGGGCGATCTTGGACTGCACCGCAAGCTCGGCCTTGTAGGCGCCCAGCCGCATGGTGCCTCCGGTTTCCTGCATTCCCTCCTGTTCGGGCATGAGGTCAATGACGTTCTGCGCGTGATTGGGCCGGAACTCTCCGGAGGACGCTTCCTTGAGTCCGGCGACGTTGCGGGCAAACTCGACAATCGCCATCTGCATCCCAAGGCAGATGCCAAAAAACGGAATGCCCTGAACGCGGGCGTATTCGATGGCGGCGACCTTGCCTTCGGTGCCGCGTTCTCCAAATCCGGGGGCCACCAGAACGCCATCCATCGCCTGCAGCCGCTCCTCGGCCTTTCCCGATTCCAGTTCCTCGGAATCAAGGTAGTGCAGGTTGACTTGCAACTGATTGGCGATGCCGCCGTGGACCAGCGCTTCGTTGAGGCTTTCGTAGGAATCGCGCTGGTTGACGTATTTTCCGACAAAGGCGATGTCCACCTCGCCCTGCGGGTTGTGGTAGGTGTCCACCAGATCCACCCACGGTTGCAGCTTGGGCTGGCGGGTCCACATGTGCAGGTACTCCACAAGCCGGTCGTCCAAGCTCTGCCGCTGGAACATCAGCGGGGCTTCATACACCGACGGCACGTCCAAGCCGTCAAAGACCGCATTGACCTCCACGTTGGTGAACAGCGAGATTTTCTGGCGCAGTTTGTCCGGAAGCGGCTCCTTGGTGCGGCAGATGAGGATTTCGGGCTGGATGCCGATTTCCCGGAGCTTGCCCACGCTGTGCTGCGTCGGCTTCGTCTTCATCTCCGAGGTGTGGATGATGAGCGTGAGGTGGACAAACAGCGCGTGTTCGCGCCCATGCTCCAGCCGAAACTGCCGGATCGCCTCCAAGAACGGAAGCGATTCGATGTCGCCCACGGTGCCGCCGATCTCGACGATGCAAATGTCCGACTCGTCCGCCGCCGCAGTGATGGTGGACTTGATCTCGTCAATGACGTGCGGCACCACCTGCACGGTTGCCCCAAGGTACTCCCCGGCGCGTTCCTTGCGCAGGATCGCATCGTAGATCTGTCCGGTCGTGCGGTTGTGCTTGCGGGTCAGCGTGGCGTTGGTGTAGCGTTCGTAGTGCCCCAGATCCAAATCGGTTTCCGCGCCGTCCTTGGTCACAAACACCTCTCCGTGCTGGAAGGGGTTCATCGTGCCTGCGTCCACGTTGATGTACGGGTCGAGCTTCATGAGGCTCACGCTCATCCCGCGTGCTTCCAGCAACGCCCCGATGGATGCCGCCGCAATGCCCTTGCCCAGGCCGGAAACCACACCGCCTGTGATGAAAATGTACTTGGTCTGCATCGAATTGTTACTCATGCGTTGAAATCAGTGGTATCAAGGGGTTGTAAGGGGTCTGATGTAATAGTAAGGTGGCATATAAACTGATTCTCGTGCTGAAACTCTGCTCTAGTGAACACCCAACTAGAAATACTCCATCGGCCCTCAATGAGCAAGCAATACCTCTTCAAGAGAAAGCAGGGATGGTACTTCCGCATCGCCATCCCGGAGAGAGTCAGGCACCTCTACGGAGGAAGCAACCGGATCGTCAAGACCCTCAAGACCCGTGACCTGAAAGTGGCGCAAGAGCGGAAAATCCCGATGCTTCTCCACTACAAGGAGAAGTTCCGGAAGGCCGTGCAGAACCTTGAGCAGGCGGAAGGGCCGGACACCTGCCGTTTTCTCGGTGAGTGGACTTGCATGCTCGGACTCGGCGCCGGGCGGTGCCGGGGGGCTGTCTTCCCTCCATCAAGGATTCCCAAATGGAACCAAGTCTGCATGGATATCTAGCAAATCTCTTTGCAGGAGGGTCTTGCCTGCCTCCTGA
>CAZQXS010000054.1:0-19044 GCA_964597275.1 uncultured Pseudomonadota bacterium
AACTCCCATCCTGTCATTCCGGGCGGAGCGTAGCGCAGACCCGGAATCCAGAACATCCGGCCGTGTGGCTGGATTCCCGCCTGCGCGGGAATGACAACAAAAACGTGGGAGGCCATTGAGCAGGAGGCCACGACCACCTGATTTTTCCATGTTCAACCGGAGGATAATTCATGCAAGACAAACCCAGCAGACTGACCACCACGCTCGATTTTGAGCAGGACGGCAAGCAAGTCGGCTACGTCCGCCTGCCCCACTCGGTCCACCGCTCGGCCTACGGCTGGCTGCCCGTGCCCATCGCCTGCATCCGCAACGGAGACGGGCCGACCGTGCTTCTGATGTCTGGAACGCACGGAGACGAGTACGAGGGGCAGGTGACGCTTTCGAAGCTCATCAACCGGCTTGAGCCGGGAGACGTGCAGGGGCGCGTGATCATTTTTCCGATGGCAAACTTCCCTGCCGCCAAGGACGGGTTGCGGACCTCGCCGATTGACGAGTTGAATCTCAACCGCGTCTATCCGGGCGATCCGGACGGCACCCCCACGCTGATGATCGCGCATTATGTGGAGTCGGTCTTGCTGAAGCTGGCGGATTACTACATGGATTTGCACAGCGGAGGATCGTCGTTGCACTATTTGCCCAGCGCGGTGGCCGGAGTGGAAGACGATCCCGATTTGCGTCAAGAGCAGCAAGACCTGATGCGCAAGTTCGGTGCGCCGCACTCCTTCTTTTTTCCGGGCGGTCATGCCGGGGGAACCACCAGCCATGCGGCCAAACGCCAGAATGTGCAGGGTTTTGGCACGGAGATGGGCGGCACCGGAACCGTCACCCCGGACTGCCTCAAGCAGTGCGAAGCCGGGGTGGAGCGATTCCTTCATGCCGTGGGCGTGAAGAAAACCTGCGAAGTTCCTGCGGCGGATGTTGAAACCCGGATGCTGCATGCACCGAATTTTGACTACTTCACCTACGCGATGGGAGAGGGCTTGTTTGAACCCGTTGCGGAGTTGGGAGACGAGGTGGTTTCCGGGGATTTGGCGGGCTACGTCCATCAGCCCGAAACGCCCGGTGCGGCTCCGGAGCCTGTGCATTTCACGGCGGCGGGGCTGGTGATCTGCAAGCGCATTCCGGGGCGGGTGATGCGCGGCGACTGCCTGTTTCATCTCGGCACCGACTTTTAGGGAACGGGGCATGTCCGGGATGGAACGAGCCGAAATCGTAATCTGCGGGGCGGGCATTGCCGGAATCTGCACTGCGTATCATCTGACGGTCAAGCACGGACTCCGCGATGTGCTGATCGTGGACCCGGAGCCGCCGCTTTCCGTGACCAGCGACAAGTCCTACGAGGGCTACCGCAACTGGTGGCCGGGACCGGACGAGGCGATGGTCTCGCTCACCAACCGCAGCATTGACCTGCTGGAGGCGCTGCACCGCGAACAGCCGGAGCGGTTGCCGATGAACCGGCATGGCTACGCCTTCGTCTCCGCCGACCCCGCACGGCAAGTTGAAATGCTCGCAGGGGCGCAGGAAAGCTGTGAGCTTGGAGCCGGGGAGTTGCGCATTCACGAAAGCGGTTCGGGCACCTCCCGCTACACGCCCCACACCGCGCATGGTGTGTTCGATGCCCCTACTGGAGCGGATGTGCTGCTGGGACGTGAGCAGATTCAACAGCACTTTCCCCACTTGACGGACTCCGCCATTGTGCTGCTGCACCCTCGGCGGTGTGGCTGGTTTTCGGCCCGGCAGTTCGGCATGTTCCTGCTGGAGGAGGCACGGGAGCGCGGAGCGCGGCTGCTTTGCGGAAAGGTCGTGGGCGCGGCAACCTCCGGAGGGGACGTGAGCGGGGTTCAGGTGGAAACCGAATCTGGGGAACTCCGGGTGGACGCGGCAACCGTCATCAACTGCGCCGGGCCGGGACAGAAGGAGATTGCCCGGCATCTCGGTTGTGACCTGCCCGTGCATCACGATCTGCACATGAAGGTCGCGTTTGACGACCCGCAGGGCGTGGTGCCCCGCAACATGCCGCTTTCCGTCTGGCTCGATCCCGTCAGCTTTGAGTGGTCCGCAGAAGAGCGTCAACTGCTTGCCGAGGACGAAAACCTGCGCTGGCTGCTGGGAGATTTTCCCGGAGACGTGATCTGCCGTCCCGAAGGAGGTGGGGCCAGCAGCAGCATCATCGGGCAGTGGAATTACCAGACCCAGCCCCCGGAACCGGTTTTTCCCATTCCAGACGATCCCACCTTTCCAGAATATGTTTTACGCGGATTGGCCAGGATGATCCCCGGAATGGAGGCGTATCTGGAGCGCATTCCCAAAGGCTTTGTGGATGGCGGCTACTACATCAAAACCCCGGAAAACCGCCCACTCGCTGGCCCCATGCCGGGAGTTGCGGGAGCCTACATTCTTGGAGGTTTGGGAGGGTCGGGAATGCAGATTTCTCCGGCGGCTGGCGAGTTGCTGGCGGATCAAATCGTCGGTGCCCCTCTGCCCTCCTACGCCTCCGCATTTCGGGTGGGGCGCTTTGACGATCCGGATTACCAAACGCTCATGGAGCAATGGGGCGCATCCGGACAGGTGGGGTGACTCCGACAAAGTGACTTCAGTGACCCCTCTTCGCAAACCCTCCGTTCGCCCTGAGCTTGTCGAAGGACGAACCCCGCCCATGCTTCGACAGGGTTTCTCCTGAGCTTGTCGAAGGACTCAGCACGAACGGGGCAAACGGAAACCCCACAACTGAATGAAATTCGCAGAAAAATGCTCACTGAATCGCAAATTGCTCGGTACCACGAAGACGGCTACGTGGTCCCAGACTACCAATTGCCGGACGAGACGCTGTCGGCGATTCGTGCCGACCATGATCGCTTTGTGGCACGGCACCCGGAATTTCGGGACTACTGCCCCTCGGTGCTGGCGTATGAGTTGAGCTTCCTCAACTACGCCCGCATTCCGGAAATTCTTGATTTGGTGGAGCAAGTGTTGGGGCCGGACTTTGCGCTTTGGAATTCCAGCTTTTTTGCCAAGCCCGCCTTGAACGGACGTGCCACTCCGTGGCATCAGGATGGGGAGTACTGGCCGATCCGCCCGGTGGCGACCTGCACGGTGTGGATGGCGATTGACCCGGCGACGGTGGCGAACGGCTGTCTGCAAATCATCCGAGGGTCACACCGCGAAAAGCGGCTGCTCCAGCACCAGACCAATCCCCGCACCGACCTGACGCTCAATCAGGAGCTGCCGCCCTCCGAATTCGATGAATCAGCGGCAGTGAACCTAGAACTGGAAGCCGGACAGATTTCCCTCCACGATGTCTTTCTGGTGCATGGCTCCGAAGCCAACACCACGGAGCAGTCGCGGCGCGGCATGACTCTGCGCTACATGCCGACGACTTCCGTGTTCGACCGCGAATTGGCGGCTCGTCAGGGGCAGCAAATGGGCTTCAAGAATCATGTGGAGCGCACCCTCTACCTGATGCGCGGGACGGACCAAAGCGGCAAGAACGACTTCCGCATGCGGCTGTAGCCAAACCCTCTCCTGATGCAGGGCTTGAGATATCTGCGTTTCCGTCTCTCAGCTAGAACAAATCCTGTCAAGGAGCGGTTGGCTTCATGAAGAAGGCGCGGGCTGGCTTGCAAACAGCAGAGCCTTGAGTCCTTCCGGAGACTTCAGGGTTTCGGCCAGTTGGCTGAGTGAGCCATCAATGGCCTCGGCAAGTCGTTCTGCCCCCCCAAAGCGGGCAAGGGTTTCCGGCGGGATGAACTTGAGCATCAGCGCGGAGGTTCCGGGCGGCAAGGCGGCAAAGTGAACCGTGAGGATGCCGTGATCCCGTAGCAGCAGCATCGCAAACCCGGCAGTGGCTTCGTAGGGCAAGATCGGCGGATCGGCAATCCCGGCCCGCTCCATCGCTATTTCCAGAATGTCCTCGGCCCGGAACTGCACCGTCACGGGCGTTTCAAAGAGCCGTTCCGGACCCAGCCGCTGCTGGAGGACCTCGGCCACGGTTTTGGTGCTGGCCACCAGTTCCCGCACCCGTTCCGGACGGTACTGCCGCAGGGACTTGACCACCGCAGGCATCAAGAAAGGCCGGGCCTCGATTCCCATTTCAAAGGCGCGGGCACGTATTTTCCCGACGACTTCCTTGGTTCCACAGAGCAATCCCAGACGCGGGCCGACCGTTCCGTACTTGTCGAGTCCGGTGGCGGCAACATCCGCACCGAGTGCGATGGGCTTCGATTGCCCAAACACCGCCGGGCCGACCCGTGCGCCTCCAGCATCATCCACAATGATCCGCGCCCCTGCCGCCTTGCTGAGTCGCACGATTTCCTGCAAATCCTGCTCGGAAAGGATTTCGTAGGACACGGAAAGCCGTGTCAGAAACACGGTGCTGACGTTGCTTTCCTGTTCCAGAGCCGCCCGGAATTCCTCGACTCCGGTGGTGTCAACCAAGCGGCCCCGCGCATGGGCGACCGCCCGATGCACACAGGGGTGGCTGTAGCGCGGGGAAACACCAATCACGGTGTCGCCCTCGTCGATCATCACATCCGCCGCAACCAGCAAAGCCGCCGTTTGGCGGTTGAGGAGCATCACGTCATGGGCTTCCGCATTCCCGCCGAGGTGTTCCAGCCCAAGCTGCACCAATTCATCGTGATAAAGTGCCGGAGCCAGCTCGTCTTCCAGAATCTCCAAATCCTCCGGATCAATGTGGAAGCCGCGTTCCAGTCCGCCCATCAGGTGCAGATCGTCCAGCCCGGAGGCTTGATGCCGTTTGCGGACATGCGCCCATGCGGTTTTCAGCTTTTCCAAATCAGAAGCCGTGTCCGGCAACAGCCCCCCACGAGCATAGGCGAATCCGGGGGCGTGTTCATTTCCGAAGCGGTCAAATGCCATGAAACCTCTGTGTTTGAGTTGAAGGCGTTAGGCCTGATCCCACTGCGCCACGGGCACGGGATTCGGCGTTGGTCGCAGGGCACTCACCCGCCTAGTAAGCTGGTGGAAGCGCAGATTGTGCAGGAGGGCCGCCACGGTCAGGCCGACGATCATTCCGGTCCAGAGTCCGATCGCCCCGTAGTTCCAGTGCAGCCCCAGCAGGTAGGCACTCGGCAGGCCGAGGACGGAGTAGGAAAGCAGGTTCACGAACATGGGGATGCGGGTGTCCTTGAGTCCGCGCAACGCGCCCAGCGCCCCCACCTGCAAGCCGTCGGAAAGCTGAAAGAGCGCGGCCATGAACAAAAGTTGCACCGCAATTGCCGTCACAGCCGAGTCGTCCGTGTAGATGCCCGTGAGGATTTCCGGGATCGTGACCATGATGAGGGCCATGCACGACATAACGATTCCGCACAACAGCACTCCGGAAAAGCCGATGCGCCGTGCTTTTTCCGGCTCCCCCCTGCCGATGGCGAACCCGACCCGCGAGGTGATCGCGGTGGAAAGCCCCCACGGAATCATGAAGCTGATGGAGGCGATGTTGATGGTCACGGAATGTGCGGCGGTGTTCGTCACGCCCAGCACCCCGACCATCAAGGCGACAATGGCAAACAATCCGACTTCCGCCATCGTCGCAAACCCCGTGGGCAGCCCGATTCGCAGGATTTCCCGCAGGTGCGTCAGGGAGGGCCACTGGAATTTTTCCAGCAAGCGGAACTTTTGGAAGCGTCGCGCTCTCATGCAGAACAGCAGCATCACCACGCACATCGAATTCCAGACGAGGCTGGAGGCCCAGCCGGCTCCGACCGCTCCCATTTGCGGAAAGCCGAAGTTCCCGAACATGAAGGTGTAGTTGCCCAAAATGTTGAGGCCCAGCCCCACGACATGGAAGTACATGTTGGGGCGCGTGAAGGCGATGCCCTCGTTGAAATGCTGGAGGACGCCGTAGAGCAGAACCCCCGGAAGGGCGGTGCTGATAGCCTTGAGGTAGCCGTCGGAGATGCGAATCACTTCCGGCTCATAGCCGATCAGTTCCATGACTGGCTCAAGATTGCAAAGGATCAAGATGGACGGAACGCACAGTGCCGCACTCAGCCAAAACCCCTGAAATACATACTCCCCAATGGATTCGCGCCGACCCCCGCCGTACAACTGTGCAACGATGGGAACCATCGAACTGATGATGCCGTGGGAGAAGAGCAGGATCGGATGCCACAACGAGGAGGCAATCGCCAGTGCCGCCAAATGGACAGGGCCGATCTGTCCCGCCATCACGGTGTCCGTGAAGGTCATCGAGATCATCAGCAGGTTGGCGGCAATCACCGGAGTGCCAAGCCGCAGGATGCTGGCGGACTCGTGCAGGAATTTCTGGAAGCGGCTGGTTGGGGAACTCATACGGGAACACGTCACAAGGTCGCCACAAACGAAAAATTGCGGCGGCAGTTAGGACAACTCGGCCATCAGGTCAATCCAACATCAGACTGGAAAATCCGTCATCTTGCAACATAAGAACTTACCTCTTTTTTCAGTTGATTTGCCTCCTCTTGTCATTCCCGTGAAAGCGGGAGTCCCGCTCATCCACGTTGTTCCGCCCGGAATGACGTGAGGGAGTCTGTAATCCAGAAAATGCCCTAGGAATCAGCTCACGACCTCATCGCAAGTTTCTTCGTCTGGAACCGGCGGCTCCGGGGCTTGCGGCTCGGCCATCAGTTTCCGAAGCATCGTGTGCAGTTCCCCTTTCCAGCGAGTGAATTCCGGGTGCGCCTCACACCGAGGTTTCAGGAGGTCTTCCTTCGCATGGAGAACGCCATAGCCCGCCGCCAGCCGCTCCTTGTTCTGAACCGCAGAATCCCGGGTTTTGCACTGCTGGACATTGAAGCTGTGGTGGTGCCGACAGGCGAGGGGGCGGATGGGATGGATCGCGCAGGTTGCGGACTCCGTCAGGAACATGCACGAAAGTTCGAGCCGATGGTAGTTCTTGGGGGAATCCTGAGCCTTGCCCGCTTCGATGCGGATAGCATTGAGGAGGTTGCGGGCACGGATGATGGATTTCTGGCGCAGAGGCAGTTGGGCCAGGTGCTTGCGCAAATTCAGTGCCTCATCAAAGGTGATTTCCAGATAAAGCGTGCAACAATGGGCACACCCCGCACCACAGGCAAGGGGCTGCTTGCGCTTGGCCAACTGTGCGTCGGAACGCTGATGGCATTCGTCAAGATAGGCGTTGAATAGATTCGCCGCATCCTCGGTCCCGAAGCTGCCGGAAGCGAGTGCCGCAGCGACCACGGTTTGCGCTTGTTCCCGGTGCCGGGCGACTTGCTGATCGTGCGACAAGCCAAGGTCGCGCAGGCTTAACGTGTGCGTGTTATGAACATGTTTTGACATCGTGCGCAAACTCCGTTAGGATTGGCTTACCCAAGGACGGGTTTCAATCACCAAGGATGGTGTTCCCTATGTCTAGGCCGAAGCGTGATTTACGGCGCGTTTCTCTCAACCTTCCCAAAGTGCTGCACCGCGAGTTGGTGCGCAACGCCCACGAGCGGGGTTTGACGGTCACGCATGTGGTTGTCGAAATCTTGGAGCGGCACTTTTGGGAAGAGCTTCCCACGCGTTCCGAGCAGATCGAGCTGTTTCCGGAACAGCCTCCCTGAACTCAGCCTCCGGAAGTCGGGCGCGGATGCCGATCGCAACGCAGTTGGAACGTGGCCATGCCCACCACCGAGCGGCCTTCCCATGCTTCCAGGTCAAAGGTGGTTTCCCCGAATTTCCAGCTTCGGTCCTCGAAGCGGTAGGCGCAGACCACCTTTCCGGTCACCCGGAACTCCCGTGATGCGGTGGTGCATCGAACCGACAGCTTTTCGCTCACCTGCTTGGCTCCCAAGTCCTGCTTCCAGTACAGCTTGCAGTCCCAAGCCTGCATGGTCTTGAGCGGAAGTTTCAGGGCGTAATGGGACTGATCCGGCTTGAGCGAAAGTTCGTGGGAACTTTCCACGAGTCCCTTGGGGGCCTCGGCACTCGGTTCGATTTGCTTGATCGTCCACGAAAACAGGCTTTCCGCAGACAGGTTGAAGGGGGCGACTCCAAGGATGAGGCCAAGGAAGACGAGACGGACGTTCAACCGCTTCAGCAGGTCAACGGCTCCAGCGCAGCACCTGCTCAATTTGCTGGAAAAGGTAGTCATCGTTGGTGGAGCGAGCGGCACGGCGCATCTCTTCCGCAATCTGTTCAAGCGTGTTGGTCTGAGACTGACCCGAATGGGCTGAGGATATTGAGAGTATCACAGTTTTCATGCAAGGAGAAAGATTGACTCATTCTCATGGAATCTGCGGGAATCGTACCACGCTTCCCGACCACGCCGGACCTGCGGAAAGGAGCCACCAGCGCAAGCAAGGCTGGAGTCCTGACTCGTCCCGTGTTACCCTCCCAGCAAAACTTTGTGAGCAAGCACTGATGAACAAGGAATTCCGCACAAAGACGATTTTTCTGCTGAGACGAGCCCGAGCCGCCAGCTTTGTGCTGACCGGGCTTCTGATGCTGATGGTCGCCTCCGGGACGGCTCAGGCGGGGAGCGTGATCCGCTGGGTTGCCGTGTATGAGGAGAACAACAGCCCGGACAAGGTCTTGCGGCTACCGCGAACCAAGTCGGAGCGCCGGAAGATCCATTTCTCGTACCTGACCGAGTGGCGGTGTGAGTTGCACTGGGACCAGTCCGTGCAGCGAACGCACATCGAAGAGCGCCTCTCCGTTCGCTGCCTGCTGGACGATGGGCGGGTGACGGCTGCCGACGAGGCTATTTGCGGCTACTGGTTTGATCCCGGAGAAGTGCGGATGGAGCAGCGAGGCACGCTCACCATCACCGAACGCAAACGCCATCGGGCGACCATTGACCTTTCCTGCCAGACGAATGCAACGGGCCGACCCTCAAAATAAGGACAGCCTAAAACCCTCCGAACAAGAATGCTGGTATTTTTCTTGGATGCCAGTACTCTATTGCGGTAAGCCCTGTCTGCTCTCACAACACGGAACCACACCACATGACCCGCGAATTTGTTGAACGTGCGCTGATGACTTCGTTGGTCGTCACCTTCCTCTTGGCGACCTTCGATTTGCTCCTGTTCCAGTTTGTGGGGACGGCCTTTGTCACGATTCTGATCAAGACCTACTCGCTTTGGGTGTACCTGCGCTACCGCTTGCAGTGGGATCTGATCAAGTTGGTGGAAATTGGCGCACTGGTCGCCGATGCCGTACTCATCATGGAAGAGGGGTATGCCGTGGTCTGTCCGATGGCCTCACTGCTGACGGTGATCTTGGTCTCACTCAACAAGGAGCGGTTCCTGAGCAAGTACCACCATGACTTGGACCGGGTGCTGTCGGGGAAGAAGAGCGGCTGAGGGTTGGGCGGGGGCTCCCAACCACTCAAGAGGGCAATCAGGCGCGGGTGATGACCACCTTGGTGCGCTTCAGGTCGAACTTGAGCTTTTCGCCTGCATTCACCTTCAGAACCTGAAACACCTCTTTTGGAACCGAAGCCCGTCCGGATCCGGACTTGGTGGACTTCACCTCAATCATCACCGAGGACGGCAACGGCTTGGGCTTGCGGCCTGCGGCCTTGCTGGCCTTGCGGGCGCGGGTGAACTTGGGTGGGGCTTTTCCCAACTCCACACAGGCATTCCACAATGCGTTCTTGAAGCTGACGACGTTCTTGAACCCGCACTCGGCGGCGGCGGCATTCATGGAGGTGTTGGAGGATAACTCCGTGGCTTTGGCAACCAGTTTTTCCATCTGGGCGGTAGTCATTTTTGCCATGATAATGAACTTTGACTCGGATTAAAAAACAGAGTGGGACATAACCCACTCAACAAGGCACAGGCACGTTATTGCACCCGCACTGTATCTTTAGCATAAAAGAATTATCAGAAGATTGCAAGTAGCCTGTCCGTTTTTTTATCCAACTCTAAAGAACACACATTGATTGAGCAAACTCCCCCCCCCTATGAAAACGATGCAAACTCAAAAGAACGCTTCCGAGAAACCGTTGATGGTTTCAGGTCAGGAAATTTGGGGGGTTTTTAAGGTGCATGAATCCGGAGACACCTTCTCAACCCCCTATGTGTGGTGTGATCGGGAAGACTACGCAGAAACGGCGCGGGGCCGCTTCAACCACACGGTGGTTCGTCAGGTGCCTGCACCACATCCACCTGTTTTGGAGGCAGGGGAGACTTTCAATGAAATCGAGCAGATGAGCTTGTTTTCACAGGATTAATTTTCCCAAGAACCCCTTGAGGAACAAAAGAACGAGGAGCATTGAAACCGAGATTGATTGTCGGACTTGCCGGAGGTTCCTGCTCAGGGAAGACCACCCTTGTAGGGCAGCTTGTTGAAACGATTGGTGCCGAAAACCTCACGGTTTTAAACCATGATTCCTACTACCGTCACCGCCCGGAATTAACACTGGAGGAGCGCAATCAGGTCAATTACGACCATCCGGATTCTCTGGAAACGGAACTGGCTCTCGAGCATCTGCAACAGCTCCGCTCCGGTGAGCAAGCCCCACAGCCGATTTTCGATTTCAGTGCCCACTTGCGCAGCGCAGAAGTACGCTGGCTGGCCCCGACTCCGGTGTTGATGATTGAAGGGATTCTTGTGCTGCACCAACCCAATTTGCGCACCTTCATGGACCTGAAGGTCTTTGTGGACGCTGACCCGGAAGTGCGGGCCTTGCGGCGGATTGAACGGGACCAGCGGGAGCGCGGGCGCACAGCGGATTCCATCCGGCAACAATTTCTGGAAAGCGTCAAACCCATGCACGACCGTTTTGTGAACCCCAGCCGCCACCACGCCGATTTGATCATTCCCAACAACCGCCCCAACCCGGAGGCGGCACGGACCCTCGCGGCGCGTTTGCGGGAGGTGTTGTAACTTGCTTCCCTGCAAGTCGGTGATTTGGCAAGGCTTTTGGATGGAGGGTTCCGGCACCCCAATTCAGGCAAAAGGTGCATTGGGAAGGTCAGTTCCGCAACACTGAACCGCACATCCACGAAACACGATGGCACTCAACATTTTTCCCGACCAGAAAACCGATGGGGTTTTCCACACCCACACGTTCCTTGAGGACGTCCCCATCCAACTCAGTGCAGAAATCGCCCGCAAGCGCATCAATTTCGGCGACCTGCTCAAGCTCAAGAAAGGCTCCACCCTGGAATTCTCAAAACTGGTGGGCGAGCCGATTGACATGATGATCGTTGATCCCAACTTCGACAACAGCTCGATTGCCGCACGAGGCGAGATTGTGGTGGTCAACGAACGTTACGGGCTTCGCATCACCGCATTGGCCCGACCGGAGGACAAGGCCGATGCAAGCTGAGATGGACGTTCACCCCATTCCCTGCCTGAGCGACAACTACGCTTATCTGCTGGTCTGCCCAAAAACTCGGGCATCGGCAGTGGTGGACCCTTCGGAGGGAGAACCCGTGCAAGCGGAGTTGGAAAAACGAGGATTGGCCCTGACCGCGATTTTGAACACCCATCACCACTGGGATCATGTCGGCGGCAACGAGATGCTACGGGTCAGGCATCCGGGAGTCCGTATTTTCGGACATGCCTCTGACCGAGGACGCATTCCCGGCCAGACCGAGTTTTTGGAAGCAGGAGGCGCGGTGAGGTTTGGAGAGGTTGCGGGCACCTTCCTACACAACCCCGGGCACACCAGCGGGGCGATCACCTACATTTTCGGCGATCAGGCATTCACGGGAGACACGTTGTTTGCCGCAGGATGCGGACGGGTGTTTGAGGGAACGATGGAGCAGATGCACCATTCTCTGAACGGAGTGCTGGGCGAGTTACCAGACTCCACCCGGCTTTACTTTGGACACGAGTACACGGAGCGAAATCTGGAGTTCGCGCTTTCCGTGGAACCGGGAAATTCGGCAATTCCCCAGCGGCTGGACACTGTTCGGCAGCATCGCCGCCAAGGGCAGTTCACCACCCCCACCACGATGGCCGCAGAGCGGCAAACCAACCCGTTTCTGCGCTGCCAGAGCCGCGAACTCCAGCAGGCTGCCCAGCGCGATTCCTCCGAACCCCCAACCCATGCGGAGGTGTTCGGGGTGCTGCGCGGCCTCAAGGACCGCTTCTGAGCAAACCCGCCTAGATGTTCATCAGGGTGATCCCGAAGCGCTGCCGAATCAGGTGCAGCAGGAGCGGGTCGTTCTCCATTCCCGCATAGCGGATCTCCGTCCGGATTTTCTCCCGAATCACGATCAACTCCTGCGGGGTGTTGCTCATTTCAATCTCCTGCGGGAGGTTGAGCCGCACGAGGGTGTTGAGGACATCCATTCGCAGCCGATGCTTCACCCGACGCATGTGATCCGGAGGCACCACTTCCAGTAGCGCCTCGATCTCGGATTGGCTGTGCCCCATCAACGAGAGCTTGAGCCAGATCGAGTACGGATTGATGCGCACCCCTTGCTCGGGCTGCTGGCCCAGTCCGGGGGGAACCCCCAGGATGAGCGCAAGCAACAGCACGGCGACGACGAATCTCATGCGCAAGTGCATGATTTTCTCCATCATCAAAGGTCTGTAAAAGAACAGACGGCCCCACCTCCCGCCAGAAGTCGAAGCGATGCGGCCCCTGAGAGCCTCAGCCCACAGCGGCGCACCCCTCCCTGCCTCTGTTCAGGAAAGACAGACACGGCACCACCTCTTCCATGCCTCAAGGCATGCTGTGCCGAAGAGGAGGTGGTCGATCCGTTTCCCTGAACGCTTGAGGCAGGGCCATCGCTGAGAACCCGTGGACGCAGGACACGGTCCTCGCCCCCAACGCAGTTGGAGACGTGTCCGGGTTTCTCTTCTATGCTTATCGGCAGGTGAAGTGAAAACTTGAGGGAAAAGTGCCCCTGCCGAAACAGGGGCGGCGCGTTCAGCGCTTGAGGATGGTCACGAGTCCGCCATTGGGTCCGGGCACGGCGCCACGCACCAGCACGGCGTTCTCGTCTTCCAGCACGCGGGCCACGGTGAGGCACATCTGGGTGACGGTTTCGTTGCCGTACTGTCCGGCCATTTTCTTGCCCTTGAAGACCCGTCCGGGGAAGGTACGCTGTCCGATACTTCCGGTCGAACGCTTGTTCTCGCGGTGCCCGTGGGAGGCCGGGAAACCCGCAAAGCCGTGGCGCTTGATCACTCCGGAGAAGCCGCGCCCCTTCGAGGTGCCGGAAACCGAAATCTTGTCGCCTGAGCTGAAGATCGTTGCGTCAAAGGTTTGTCCGACTTCCACCGCCGCGATGTCCTCAACCTTGAAGTCGCGGAGGATGCGCGTGGCCTGTTGATCCTTGAAGTGCCCCTTCATGGGCTTGTTGACCTTGCGGTCCGGGATCGGCTCAAAGCCGACCTGCACTTGATCCACTCCGTCTTTTTCAACGGTCTTCTTCTGGATCACCGTGACGGGACCGGCCTGAAGGACCGTCACGGGCACCACCGTGCCGTCGTCCTCAAAGATTTGTGTCATCCCGACCTTCCGGGCCAGCATTCCGTTAATCATGGCTAAAACTGCGTCTGAGATTGCAAAAAAGTAAACCTTATTTTATAGCGTGGAACTGCATGCGGGTTCAAGCTTTTTCTGAAAACCATTCTCAATCTTCCAAAAGCTCTGGAGGGTCGGAGTCAAAGCTGCCGTTTTGAAAGCGCAAGTACTGTGCCCGCAGATAGGGAAGGCGCAAGCGCGGAAAGTCAGCTTCCAGCACTCCCCGGCGGTACGCATCCTGCGCCGCATCGCGCTGCCCGGATTGGAAATACGCCTCAGCAAGCGTGTCCAAGTGGTCAATGGTCGGCTGCAATTCCACGGCCCGAATTGCCAATTCCAAGGCGCGTTGCGGATTGCGCTGGGTGCGGTCCCGGATCGTCAGGTAGCTCCACGCCAGATTGTTGAGCGCAAGAGCGTGGCGGGGCCGCTTCTGGATCAGTTTTTCGTAAAGCGGAATCGCGGACTCTTCCTCAAACGCGAGGGTGTGCCCCAGGGCGATGAGCATGCGGGTGTCATAATGTTCCGGAAAGTCCGCTAAAAACCGCTGGAAATGAGGACGTGCGAGAGCGTACTGCTTGAGGCGATGATGGATGACGCCGATGCGCAGTTCCAACCAAGGCCGGGCCGGGTGGTTTTCTGGAAGCGAGTCGAGCGTCGAACGATAATGTTTTTCCGCAGTCGTGTTTTCATCCTGACCTTCGTGCAGGTGCGCTCGCAAGTGCCGCACCCAAGGCGGCAGGTCTGGAGAGTCCAGAGGCGTGGGGAGGTCCGGGGCCAACCCCCTTCGTTCTTTCCGATGAAAATAAAGCGTCCGCAGGGCATCGCGCTGCACGGGATCAATCCGCAATTGCTGAAGCGCCTCCCACGCTGAATCGAATTCTTCCCGCGCCAGTTGCACCAGCACGGGCTGCAAGGTGTGCCAGTCCCCGCCATACCATTTTTCGGCTTCGGTTTCGGGCCACAGGAGGCTGAACTGGAGCCAAATCCCCAAATCGCCTTCAGCGAGTTGCAAGGCCCGCAACGTCGTGCGGCGGGCCTGTTCGTGCTTCCCGGAACTCGCCTGACTGCTTCCGAGGTGCAACAGCACCAAAGCATCTTCCGGATGCTCCTGAGCCAGTGCCTCAAACTCCAGCAACGCCGCTTCTCGCTGACCCTGCTTTTCCAGCAGGATGCCATGCAGCAAGCGCAGGGAGCGCGATTCCGGAAACGGTTCCAGCCCAGACGCAAGGACTTTGGCAACCTCTTCAAGTCGGTTTTGGTCCATCAGCAGCCGGCTCAGTTCGGCATGGCCCCATTCCTCGTCCGGGTTGCGCCTCAACAGTTCCCAAAGCTCCTGTTCTGCCTCAGCATCCTTGTGACGGTTCACGAATTGGCGGATGCGCTGAATCCGCGCCCAGTGCAGATTCGGATCAAGCTCAAGGGCGCGGTCGAGGTGCTTGAGGGCAAGTTCCGACTCACCCTTGATCAAGGAAAGCCGCGCCAACTGCCCCTGAAGCTGGGCATTTTCCTCAGCGTTGGGAAGCTGCTCCAGCACTGTCCTCGCCGCTCCATAGTCGTGCAGGTGATCGAGCATCCGGGCGAGTTCGACCCGCAGTTCACCATGCCGGGGATGCTGTTCAATTCCTGCCTCCAGCACGGCTTGGGCTTCGTCCATGCGGACTTGGATCCAGTAAAGTCGGCTCAGTTTCCGGTAGGCAAGAGGCTGGGCTTGCCCAGAGGTGCGCAGTTTTTCGTAGGCGGCAATCGCCTCATCCACGCGGCCCAGCCGTTCCAACACAAAGGCGCTTTGCACAAGTGCCCACGGGGAATCGGGCTGATGCCGGAGTCCGCGTTGCAGGGCATCCAAGGCTTCGGAATGCCGCTCGCGGGTGAGCAGGAGTTCCGCCAGCTTGTACCACGCCCATCCGTAGTCCGGTTGCAGGGCCACGGATTTCCGCAGGCGCTGTTCGGCGCTGAGCCAGTCTCCCTCGATCAGCAGCCGACTGCCCTGATACGCGTGAATCCATGACGAATCCGGATTGAGCCGTTCGATTTGTGCAAGGATGCGGCGCAGTTCGTTGAGGGATTCGGGATCGGCTTTCAGGTCGGCTTGCTCCAGCACCCCAGCGTATTCCCGCAGCAGGTCTTCCGTCTCCGGGGCCAGTTCCACGGCGTGTTTGTAAGCACTTGCCGCTTTTTGACGCTCGCCGCGCTTCTGCCAGATTTGAGCGATTTTCCGCCACGCCGCCTCGTGGCTGGGGTCGAGTCCCACCGTCTTGATGAACGCCTCCAGCGCGGCCTCCTGCTGGCCTGCTTGCAGAAGCGTCGCGCCTCGGAAATGATGAGCGTCCACAAATTCAGGATCGTGCTTCAGCGCGGTTTGGGCATCGGCAAGCGCCCCCTCGCGGTCGCCACGCTGCCTGCGGAATTGCGCCCGGTCCAGCCAGAGCCGTGCGTTTTCTGGATTGTCGGCAAGGGCTTCCTTGTAAAATTGTGCGGCTTGCTCCCATTCTCCCAAGGAAACGAGCAGGTTGCCCTTGAGTCGGTCCAAGAGCGGGGTTTGGGCAATCCGGGTTCGCCCGGAATCCAGGATGGCGCGGGCCTCGCTCCAGCGTCCGCGCTGCCGCAGCCAGTTGGCGTAGCGGGCGTAGCCCTCCTCGTGGTGCGGCGCGATGCGGAGGGCTGTCCGAAACTCCTGCTCGCGGGGCGTGATCGCCGGAGTGAGGCATCCCGCAAGCAGGATTCCGCAAAGCAGGAAAATGAGAGCGCGGGGCATGGCGAACGGTTTCAGCGCACTTGGGATTGGTAGGGCACTTCCCAGTGGGGCAGCATGGGTTCGAGGCCCACGTTCAAGCCCTCGACCTGTTCGATGAGTGCCATCAGCACCTCGGCGGAAAGGATGCCCTCCGGATAGACGAGTAGCAGCGGGTAGTGTTCGGTCTGCCCGAAGCGCCGCTTGATGCGCAGGTTCTCGGCAGAGATTTCCGAAAAGTAGCGCAGCAGTTCCGGGTTCTTGCGCTCGATTTGCTGCATGAGGTGCCCCAGCCGCACGACGCGCTCGCGGTTGCGGAAGAGGTCGTAGTACTCGATGCGGTCGGCGTAGCAGCGGATGAAGATGGGGTTGACGTAGCCCGGAGCGCCCACCCACTGGAACTCGATGGGCTGTGGGCGGGGCGGCTGCACCTCATCCTGCGTGGTGATGACAAAGCTGATCGCCAAAAACGCCAACACCCCCATCGTGCTGAGCAGCACGCTGAGGAAGGGGAACAGCGAAACGCCGGGGGCTTGCGCCTGCCGCCTCATGGACGGGATGGCTCTTCAGCCGGAGAGGGATTCGAGTCTGTGGATTCGGGATGAGACATATCGGAATCTGCGGATGCAGGGGCTTCGGTCGGCGAGGTTTCCGGGGGGCTTTCATTGAGCAATCCGTCGCTGAAATCCCGCAGCACGGGTTGCAGTGCCGAAACCTGCGCCTCCAGCGTTTTGGCGTGTTCCCCAACGGAGTTCAGCACGGGCGCGGCCTGCTGGGTCCACTGTTCGGTGAAGTTGGCCAGTTGGGCAAGCTGCGCCTGCGTTGCAGTCTCCACCTCCTGCCGTCCCGGATGGACATGCAGGTGCGGCAGCAATTCCTCAAGGCAGTGTTCCTCGATGTTGAGCAGCAAGGCTTCCTCGCCCTTGCGTACCAGCGAGGCCAACACCATGATCGGGATCACGCCCACCAGCGCAAGGAAGGTCGTGTTGAAGGCGATGGAAAGCCCGTTCGTGACCCCGCCCAGCGCGGAGCGGAGCTGTCCGCCCACCGAGCCGGAATCGGCGCTGCGGATGAACTCGGAGAACTCGCCGATGGATTCACCAATGCCGTAAACCGTGCCGATGAAACCGAGGATCGGAATTGCCCAGATGAAGACGTTGAGCAGCGTGTAGCGTCCTTGCAGGCGGTTGTGGTCAATCTCGGCCTGATAGTTGAGGATCGCTTGCACCTCCTCCTTCTTCGGCACGGCCCGCAGGTAGAGCAAAATGCGCCGGATGCGCTGGAACACCACCGTGTCCTGAAACTTGCGGACCCCCCGTGCTTCAAGGTGGCGGCTCAGTTCGGCGATGCGCTCCTCGATTTCCCCGACATAAACGCCGCCTTGGTAGGAGTGGTGCAACTCGTGGTGCCGCAGGGCGGCAAGCGCTTTTTCCTGAAGCCGATGGCGAAAGTAGCGGAACCCGACGAGGGCCAGCGACCACACGCAAAGCACGAAGATCAACTCCGAGATGCGCCCGGTGAACAACTGGAGGACGTAGGCGTTGCGGATGACCGGAATCGGAAAGACGAGGTAGAACACGCCCGTCACCAGCAGTGCGAGGATGAGTGCCTTGAGGATGTCTCCGGATTCCGAGGCGGGCGGCTCCGCGAGGTAGGCGTGGCACTGCTGGCAGTACGCCGCCACCTCCGGGTTGGACTCACCACACTTGAGGCATTTCATGCGCTTGTTTCCATCCACAACTTGAGTTTCATGCCTTCAGCATAGTAGGAGCCCCGGCACCATGCAAGACATCACGCCACCGGAGCATGGTGTTCGATGCACTCCGAAATCCAAGCATTCAAACTCTTGTTGGCCCCTTTTGCTGCCAGAAAGGCTTTGCGGTGAATCTGGGGAGAAAGCCGCAACATGAGCTTGCCAGAAAACGGCTTCTCTGGTTCCTGATTGAGCTTCCGGCAAAACTCCAAATAGACCTCCAAGGAACGCTCGAACTCCTGTCGGAGTTCTGGCACGCTGGCCCCCTCAAAAGTGATCACATCCCGGGTGTTGATGACCTGACCGTGAAACACCTCGGCCTCGTCATCAAATTCCACTTGGGCGACATATCCCTTGTATTCCATCATTGATGAATTCCTGCCGAAGTTAAAAACTGACGGACTGAGCGGACCATGCCCCTGCTGGCCTCCTTTTGAGGATGCGGGCGATGAAACACTGCCCGGATGTCATTCAGGAGAACGCAGACTCGTGGGCCTTCGCCTTCTAAAATGGTCGCTTCCAGTCCAACGAACAGCCTTTCAATGTCGTTCCAAGCAATGTTGGAACGAACGGGATTCTCAAAAAGAGCCTTCAGGGTTTTGCGTTGTTTACTGTTCATTGTCAATGATACCATCCAATGGTATCATAAGCATAAATCGGTTTGGCCGAAAAATCAACCGAGTCTGTGCCTGATTTACCGTTGAAGAAAGCACCGATGGTACAGGACCAGACTCCCGGCGACCGCCACGTTGTAGGGGGCTTCCACCAAGGACTCCAAGGAAACCACGGAGTTGCACTTTTGCCTCACCTCCGGAGGCAACCCCGAATGCTCGGCCCCCAGCAGATAGACCGCCTGCGCAGGATGCTGGAATTCCGCCAGCGGCGTTCCGCCCGTTTCAATCCCCACCAGCACTGCCCCCAGCGGTCGGTTCCGCAAAAAATCGTCCAGTTCCGGATAATGCCTCAAGGGCACCTGGCGCATGGTGTCGTGGCAGTCGCTGGGCTGCTTTTTATAGCGGGCACCAATGGTGAAGATGCCCGCCGCTCCCAGCAGATAGGCACTGCGCCACAGCGTGCCGAGGTTCTCCTTGAGCTTGGGCTGGTAGAGGCCGATTTCAAAGTAGCTCATGCCGC
>CAZQXS010000054.1:19144-23413 GCA_964597275.1 uncultured Pseudomonadota bacterium
TTGACAGTGTTTCCTCCTTCCCACTATGCTTGAGCGTCACGGGCACGTTGAGTGGAGCCACTCGCCAGCAGGTGATCGGGAAATTTCCAACCGAAAGAGACCTTTCCGAATGTCGCGCTTGGCTCATCGCCTCTTGCAGGCGGGGACGGTTTTCGCTCAAGCAGTGCGATTCATCAAACCCAATCTAAGAGGAACCATGATCAAGCACCAAGGCGGCTGCCACTGCGGCCAGGTTCGCTTCTCGACCGAGTACGACCCCCTGCTGGTCTTCCAGTGCAACTGCATGCGCTGCCGGAGGATGACCGGGATGGCGACCGTGGCAGTCGTGTACGGCGACCAAGAAGCGGAAATCTCCGGAACCACCAAGGAGTACACCACTCCTGGCGGAAGCGGCATGCCCGTGCACTACCACTTTTGCCCCGATTGTGGATCCCGTGTGTACTTTGCGGCGGAAGTGCTGGATGGTTTCATCGGGTTCTCGCTGGGTGCCTTCGACGACTCTCTCGCGTTCGAGCCTGAGTCGGAAATCTTCACCAGCTATAAAATGAAGTGGATTCGGGACGACGGCTGCATCAAGGAGTCCTTCGAGGAAGCCGCCGTGCTGGAACGAATTCAGGCGTTGATGAAGAATCTGGATCAGAGAGCTTAGCGGGGTGCAGGGGCGTTGCCCCTTTACCCGTTCGCACTTCGACAAGCTCAGCACGAACGGGTCGGATCAAGACGCAGGGCCGGAAGCTCAGAGCGTCAGCGACGGAAGTTTAGAGCGGTAGTTCCTGCTCGACGAGCGTGGCCCAGTAGGACGCGCCAATGGGCAGGATGTCGTCGCTGAAGTCGTAGTGCGGGTTGTGGACCATGCAGCCACCCTCTTCGCCCACCCCGTTGCCGATGAAGACGAAGCAGCCCGGACGGGCGAGCAGCATGAAGGAAAAATCCTCCGAGGCCATGATCGGGTTGGGGTCACGGATCAGGTTATCCTCGCCCACCACCGCTCCGGCGGCCCGCAGCGCGATTTGGGTCTGCTCGGTATGGTTGACCGTGGCGGGGTAGCCGCGATGGTAGGTGAACTGAGCGGTGGCTCCGTTTGCAGCGCAAATGCCCTCCGCGATTTGCTGGAGCCGGGCTTCCGTGGCATCGCGGGTTTCGGCCTTGAAGGTGCGCACCGAGCCGCCAATCGTCACCGAATCCGGAATCACGTTGAAGGCTTCCCCCGCGTTGAAACGGGTGGTGCTGACCACCACCGAATCCAGCGGGGCAGTGCGGCGGCTGGCAATCGTCTGGAAGGCGTTGACGATCTGGGCACCGATGACCACGGGATCAATCGCGTGGTCCGGCATGGCCGCATGACCGCCCGTGCCCTGCACCACCAGCTCAAAGGTGTCCGCCGCCGCCAGCATCGGCCCCGGCCAACTGCCGATCACGCCCTTGGGGATGCCCGGCATGTTGTGCATCCCGTACACCGCGTCCACCGGAAACTGCTCGAACAGCCCCTCCTTGACCATCACGTCTCCACCGCCACCGCCTTCCTCCGCAGGCTGGAAGATGCAGTGGACCGTGCCATTGAAACGCTTGGTTTCCGCCAGATATTTTGCCGCGCCGAGCAGCATGGTCGTGTGGCCGTCGTGTCCACAAGCGTGCATGCGGCCCTCGTTGACGGACTTGTACTCGAACTCGTTCAGTTCCGGTAGCGCGAGGGCGTCCAGGTCCGCCCGCATCCCGATGGACGGCCCCTCGCCGTTGCGGATGGTACCGACCACGCCCGTCGTCGCCAAGCCCTGATGCACTTCCAAGCCAAACGACTGGAGCTTCTTGGCCACGACCTCGGACGTGCGGTGTTCCACAAATCCGAGTTCGGGATGCTGGTGGATGTCTCGACGCCACTGCGTCATCTCGTCATGAAAGGCTTGGATTTCTGCTTTGATTTGCATGGTTGTTGGTTGGTTTGGGTTTGAGTTTTTCAGTTTTCTAGCGGGGCACGGGGATTCCGTTCTTGACCACGAGCCGATGGTTCTCGGAGTTGCTGACGGCGGTGATGTCCTCAACGGGGTTTCCGGAGACGATCAGCAGGTCGGCAAAGTGCTCCTTGCGCAGCCGTCCGCGCTCCTCAAGTTGGAGCAAATCAGCCGCATCTCCGGTGGAGATGGTGAGGGCATCGGCGTTGGAGATGCCCAGTTCGGTCATGAAGTCGAGTTCCCGGCTGTTGTCGCCGTGCAGGTTGAACGGGGTTCCGGCATCGGTGCCCATCGCAATTTTCCCTCCGGCTTTGTAGAACATCTGGATGGACTGCATGTGCCGCTCTCGGACACGCACGGTTTTTTCCACAACATAAGCAGGGATGCCCTTTTCTCGGTTGCGGTAGATGTTGTTGACCGCCGCAAGTGTGGGCACCAGATAGGTGCCGCGCTGCATCATCTCCTCCACGCACTCGTCCGTCATGAAGATGCCATGTTCGATGGAATCCATCCCGGCCCGCACCGCATTGAGAATGCCCGCACCGCCTTGGGCATGGCTCGCACAGGTTTTGCTGAAGCGGTGTCCTTCGTTCACGCCCGCCCGCAGTTCCTCTTCCGTGTAATGCGCGTCCTCCGGATTCACGCCTGGGGTCATCACCCCGCCTGTGGCCATCAGCTTGATCACGTCCGATCCTGCGTGAATCTGCTCGCGGACGGCCTTGGTCACTTCGTCCGGACCATCGGCGATGCGTCCGATGGCGTTGCCATGCCCGCCCGTCATGCAGATCATGCGGCCCGCCGCCTTGATGGTGGGACCAAGCTGCTTGCCGGAGTTGCAGGCGTCACGCACCGAAAATTCGAGGTAGTCCTTCCCGCCCAAATCCCGGAGGCTCGTGACTCCCGAACGCAAGGCCGCCTGCGCATTTTGCAACGCGCCCATCACGATGTCGCCGGGCCGCAAGTTTGCCATTCGCGCCTTGGGGTCGGCCTCGCCACCAAAGACGAGATGAACGTGGCAGTCAATCAGACCGGGCAGCACCGTGCCCCCGGAAGTGTCCACGCGCTCGCCCGTGAAGCCCTCGAACTCGGCATTGGGCGCAACGTGCGAAATGCGGTCGTCTTCGACGAGAACCCCGTGATTTTCCAGCAAAGCGCCGTTGCCGTCAAAAACGTGCCCGCCTGAGTAAAGTGTGGTCATGGTGGTTTGGGATAGGTGTCAGGTATCAGAAATTTGTCCAAATTCGATTGTTGCGGCAATTGGGCTTCGGAGCAAGCCGGAACCACCGGAAAGCCTTTTCAGGGTTGGCGAAGCTTTTCAATCCGTGCAGGAAATGACGGGTGCGTCGAGAACCATTCCGGGGCGGCGGTGCAAGCGTCTCCGCAGTGTTCGGCGAGCCGCTGGAGCATGGTGGCCAGCGGTTCCCCGGAGCGTCCGGTGCGGTCCAGCAGACGCTTCGCCTCCACGTCGGCTTCGGCCTCGAACTCGCGGGTGTAGGCGAGGTTGAGCAGCGTTCCGGACGCGGCGGCGAGTTCTTCGGCAAGGCTGGCCGCATCGTCCAGCACAAGGGCCAGCACGGCCACGGTGAGCAACGAGCGCACCAGCCGCCGGGCCGGATGCCGCTGCTGGACGTGCCCCAATTCGTGCGCCAAAACGCCAACCACCTCGTCCGGATGTTCGGACAATTCCACCAATTCATCGGTCAACACCACCACGCCTCCCGGCAGCGTGATCGCGTTGGGGCCAAGCTGCTTGCCCGTCCGAAAGGCCAAAAACGGCGGAACCGTTGACTCGGACGCTTCCGCGAGTTCGTGGAAACTCCGGGAGAACTCCAGCCGTTGCGCTTCTGAGAGCTTAGAGGGCGCAAACACGCTTTCGTCCAGCACGTCCAACGTATGGGTTCCGGCCAGCCGCAACCACGGATCAGGCAACGTCCGAGCAATTTGGTCGCCCGCCCACGGGAGTCCGTAGCGTACCGTTCCCACTGCCAAGAGCATCAGCAAGCCGACTCCAAGGAGCAACGCCTTGCGGTTGCGCTCCAGCCAGCCCAATCCGCTTCCCGGAGGACGCTGCCCTGCGTAGTGCAGCAGCGTTTCTGTGGCGTCCGTGTCCTCGCTTTCAAAGGCCGTCCCGTCTGAAAACAAGAAGCGGTAGGGAAGTTGCCCCACCGGAGCCTGAACGCGAACCGATTCTAGGTCCACCGCCTGCTGGCCTTGCAGCAGGGGCGACTGCAACCGATAGCTGCCCAGCGTCCACTCCAACGTGGCGATGCCGGAGCGGGAGCTTCCCGGAAGGTAGAGCTTGCCGCGAATTTTCATGAAC
>CAZQXS010000055.1:0-18308 GCA_964597275.1 uncultured Pseudomonadota bacterium
ACGAGGATCACCATCTCTGGTCCGAGAAGTGGGACCGCACGCTGGAGGACATCTTCGAGGTGCAGGATGAGGTGTCCGAAGCAATCGCCCGCAGAGTCGCACCCTCGGTGACGGGGCACGAGCAGAACCGCCTGCCCCGTAAGCGTCCGGAGAGTCTCAGCGCGTGGGAGGTGTACCTGCAAGGGCTGCGCTGCTTCCACGAACGTCAGCGCACGGATCACGAAGACCCCGGACTCACGGAGGCGCGTCGGCACTTCGAGCGGGCGGTCGAACTGGAACCCTCCCATGCGGATGCCCATGCCTACCTTGGATTGTGCAGCATGTGGGAATTAGTTCAGCGCATCACGAAAGACCCCGAACAAACCCTTGATGAAATCATGGCGCATGGCCGCAAGGCCGAAAGCCTGAATCCGGAAAATCCGCTGGCTTTGATGAGCATTGCTTCGTCCTATTTTTTTCGGGGAGACCACCCTACGGCCTTGGACTATGCCCAGCGTGCAGTACGGTTCAACCCTAGCTTTGCCTTCAGCTACTTTTGGCTGTCGCTGGCCCACACCCACTCCGGGGATTTCCAGCAAGGTGAAGAGTCTATCCTCAAGGGGATCGAACTCAGCCCGGCGGACCCTGATTTGAACCACTTTCACGCCACGAACTGCTTTGCCCTGTTGGGGCTGGAGAGGTACGAGGAAGCCCTTGTGGCCATTGACAAGGCGCTGCATAAGCATCAGCAGGCATTGATGCTGGGATTCCGGGCAGCCGTGCTGGGGCACTTGGAACGCGGGGCGGAGGCCAAGGCGGCACTGGAGCGTTACCTTGCCCTGCGTCCCAACCTCAAGGCCCGCGACGACTACCGCCGCATCTTCGTCCCCAACTCCGCGCTGGCAAACCCCATCATCGAGGGGCTCGTCAAGGCGGGCTGGGAGCCGGAGGACTGAAGGGTTGGCGGTTCCGCTCCGCTTGAACCTCCCTACCGCAGAGCCGCATTTTTCACCACCATCCAAACACACTCATGGACGCGATTTACGACCCCGCCCAACAAAAGCACGACCCGCAGTTCTTCCTGCAAAGCGGCATCGTCAAGCCCAGCCCGGAATCTCCGAAGCGGGCGGAAGCCTTCCTGACCGCCCTGCGAGGCGCAGGGCACCCCATCCTTGAGCCGGAAGCGCACGACACGGCTTCCGTCCAAGCCATCCACACACCGGACTACCTCCAGTTTCTGGCGACCATCCACGAACGCTGGCAACAGGCGGGCGGCTCCGCAGAAGTGGTCCCGAACGTCCACCCCAACCGCTGGGTGGCCGACGGCTATCCGGATTCGGCGGCGGGCCACGCAGGCTGGCACATGGCAGACACCGCCTGTCCGATTGGGGCCGGAACGTGGGAAGCGGCCCAGGCGGGAGCGAACCTCGCCGTAGATGCAGCCCGGCGAGTGCTGAACGGCGCGTTGGCGGTGTACGCGCTCTGCCGACCTCCGGGACACCATGCCTTTGCGGACATGTCCGGGGGCTTCTGCTACCTCAACAACTCCGCGATTGCCGCGCAGGAACTGCTCAACCAGCATGAGCGCGTGGCCATCGTGGACGTGGACGTGCATCACGGCAACGGCACGCAAGGCATTTTCTACCGCCGCCGTGACGTGCTGACCGTTTCGCTGCACGCCGATCCCCGCGACCTCTACCCCTTCTTCTGGGGACACGCCCACGAGCGCGGCGAAGGCGAAGGACTCGGCTGCAACCTCAACCTGCCCCTGCCACGCGGCACAGGAGATGACGACTTCCTCGTGGCGCTGGATCAGGGCTTGGAGCGCGTGCGGGCCTTTCGTCCGGGCGCAGTGGTGGTCGCCTTGGGGCTGGACGCTTACGAAGGCGATCCGCTCGCCGGACTTGGCATCACCACCCAAGGCTTCGCCCGCATTGCCCAGGCCCTCGCCCAACTCAAGCGTCCCACCGTGTTGGTGCAGGAAGGCGGCTACCTCTGCGATGAACTGGGGCCGAACCTCGTTAGCTTCCTCTCTGGATTTGAGGATGGGTGATTTTCGGGAAGCTTTGACCGTAATTGATTGACACTCTTTTCAAAACAAAATGCCTTACACTCAACTGAAACAACGACTGGACGCAGGAGAGCGCATCCTGCTAGACGGCGGAACCGGAACCGAACTGGAGCGGCGCGGGGTGCCGATGAACCCCAAGGCGTGGTGCGGCCCAGCCTCGATGGAGCATCGGGAGACTCTGGAGCAGGTGCATCTGGACTACATCGCGGTGGGCGCGGAGGTCATCACCGCCAACACCTTCGCGTCCTCACGGCTGATGCTCGAACCCGCAGGCCTGGGCGACCGCGTGGCCGAACTCAATCAGACTGCCGTGGAAGCCGCACTCCGTGCCCGCGAACGCTCCGGAAACACGGACATCGTGGTCGCGGGTTCACTCTCGCACATGGCCCCCTTGATTCCCGGAACGGATCGTTCCCTCGCCAAGTACAACGACACCTCGGTCCTCTCCGATGCCTTCCATGAACTGGCTGGACTGCTGAAGGCGGGAGGGTGCGAGTTGATCATTCTGGAGATGATGAGCCACCCGCAGCGCATTCCCTTGGCCTTGGAGGCCGCCAAGGCGACCGGGCTTCCGATCTGGGCTGGGTTCTCGGCCCGCCGCGATGAGGCTTCCGGAAAACTTCTCTCCTATTCGCAAACGCATCGCCCTTTTGAAGACGCCATGGCCGTGATGCCCCCAGAGGACGTGGACGCGGTGGGGCTGATGCACACCAACGCCACCCTGATTGCCCCCGGACTCGAACTGCTCAAGCAGCACTTCGCCTGCCCCCTGATGGCCTATCCCGACTCCGGGCACTTCAAAATGCCCAACTGGCAGTTCGAGAACATCCTGACGGCGGAAGAATTTGTGGACTACGCGCAGGGGTGGGTGGATTCCGGAGTACAGATCGTGGGCGGGTGTTGCGGACTCTCCCCGGAACACATCGAGGCGCTCCGACCCTTGAAGGGCTGATTCCGCCAGAACGAGCTACGCGGTATTCTGGTCAGTGAGGCTTGCTCAGCCTCAAGGAATCAGTAGTGATAACGGCAGGAGATGATCGTCAGAAAATCATCATCCACGGCATAAACCAGCCGATTGGTTTCGTCAATGCGCCGGGACCAAAACCCTGCAAGATTTTCACGCAAGGGTTCCGGTTTCCCAAGGCCCGAAAACGGATTGCGCCGGATTTCCCCGATCAGCTTGTTGATCCGCTTGAGGGTCTTGCGATCCTGTGGCGGTGCGGTGCGCTCAGTAGAATCCCACCTGCCGGAGCGTCCAGCCCAGCAGGTACGCACAGCCGAGGCCGAGGACGCTCACCATCGCGCCGAGCTTGAGCAGGGTCTGGCTGGGCAGCAGTCCGGTCGCAAAGGCCATCGCGTTCGGGGGGGTGCTGACGGGCAGGGCCATCGCAAAGGAGCAGGAGAAGGTGACGACCAACACCAGCATGCGCTCGCCGCCAAGGGCCATCAGCGCAGGTTCGTTGGCAGCAAGGGCGGCCATCAACGGCAAGAGCAGGTTGGCTGTGGCAGTGTTGGAGATGAAGGTGGACATCAGCAGCGCCACCACCGTTGCGGCAAGGATGATCACCAGCGCGGGAAATTCGGAAAACGGCACCTGCGCGATGATCGTCATGCTGAGTCCGGTCTGCTCCAAGCCGTAGCCCAGCGCGATGCCTCCGGAAATCAGCCAAAGCACGTCCCAACTGAGCAGCTTGAGGTCGTCCTTGGTGAGGATGCGTGTGGCCAGGAAAACGCTGACCGGGAGCATGGCCACGATGTAGCTGTTGAGTCCGTGGACCCGCCCGGTCAGCCAGAGCAGAATCGTCGCCCCGAAAACCACATAGACCACCCACGCCCGCCACGACTTCTGGAAAGTGCCCTCGATGACAAGGTTCATTTGTCGTTCGCGGGGGCGGCAGAAGACGATCAGCAGACCCCACGCCACCACCAGCAGCAAGAGCGCGAAGGGAATGCCGAAGGACATCCACTCCGAAAAGGAAATCGCGTTCTCCCCCGTCAGGTACTTCATCGCCACGGCGTTGGGCGGGGTGCCGATGGGCGTGCCGACGCCCCCGATATTTGCCGCCAGCGGGATGGACAGCACGAAGCCGTTCCGTCCGGGATCATCCGGATGGAAGAGCTTGAGGACCGGCGTGAGGATCGCCAGCATCAACGCCGTGGTCGCGGTGTTGCTCATGAACATCGAGAAGACCGCCGTGATCAGCATCATGCCCAGCATCACAAAGCGCGGGTCTTCGCCAAACGGATGCAGCAGCACGCGAGCAAGGTTGCGGTCCAGCCGATACTTGGTCGCCGCAATCGCCAGAAAAAACCCGCCGAGGAAGAGCATGATGATCGGCGAGGCAAAGGTCTGGAGCAACGCCTTGTACGGCAACAAGGTGCCCAGCGTTTCCGAATCGGTGCTGTTCCTGAGCCAGATCAGCGACTTGGAGGACACCAGCAGCAGTTCCAGAAAGATCAGCAGCACCGACGTTGCAAATATCGGAATCGGCTCCAGCACCCAGCACAGCACGGCCAAGGCGAAAATCGCCAGCATCCGGTGTTGGGTGACCGTCAAGCCGTCCAGCCCCAGCAGTTCGGTGGGCAGCCCCCACAACAGCAGAGGCAGTCCAAACGCAATCAGGTATCGCATGGCTTAGTGGTGATGATCCCAGGCGGTGAGTCCGCCTTCGTGCATGTGTCCAAGGATGCGCTCCTGATCCAGCACGCTGGCGTAGGCCAGTTTGTCGGATTCGTGATCAAGGATGAAATCCGTCAATTCGTTCTTGACGGTCTCGGCGAGTTGCTCCTCGCTCCAAGGCGGCACGAGGCAGTGGTCCAGCCCGCCGTGGTTGATGGCCTGCACCAGCACCTCCGCATCCGGCTCGTGCATGACCAGCACCTTGTGAGCCGGACGGGTGCGGGAGTCCTGATGCAACCGCACCAGAAAGGAGGTTCCCGATTCCCTCGGAAGCGATTCGTCGCAAATCACCAGTGCCAGCCGCTCCTCGGTTTCTGAAATTTCGTACAGCTTCCGTTCGGCCTCATCCGCATTGATCACAGGGACGATCCGAAACGACGCTTCAAAGGGATTCAGCACGGTCACAATCCGACTCTGCTCCTCTGGATTCCCGTTGACGATCAGCACAACATACTTTGGCATGTTCCTCCTGTGTTTGGAGTCCGCTTAAAGTTTCATGGCCGCTCGGCCACACCCGCAGGTGCGCGGCGGGGCCGGCTGGGCCAGGGTGTTGAGGAAAAGGCGGGTTGCGCGATCCCGGCAATCTCCGAGCACCCGATTGATCTCCTCGCTGGTGATCGGCGACTTTTCTATTCCGGTCGCCATGTTGACCACCAAGCAAAGTGTGGCGTAGCACAACCCCAACTCGCGGGCGAGCACCACTTCCGGAACGTTGGTCATCCCCACCACGTCCGCCCCCCAGTTGCGGTACATGCGGATCTCGGCGGCGGTTTCAAAACGCGGGCCTTCGGTGCAGACGTACACCCCGGACTCCGCAACGTGTTCCCCGCTGCGGCGAGCCTGCGACAGCACCTGCGCCCGCAGTCCCGGACAGTACGGCTCTTCCATGCCGACGTGCTGCACGTTGCCGTCCTCCCCCTCGAAAAACGTCAGGGGCCGCTGTCGGGTGGCATCAAGGAAGTCCTCCACCAACACCAAGGCGCTCGGCGGCAAATTCGCATTGAGCGACCCCACTGCCGCCGTTGCCAAAACCTGCTCGACCCCCAACTGCTGGAGCGCCTTGAGGTTCGCCCGGTAGTTAATGCGGTGCGGAGGCACGCTGTGCCCCTTGCCGTGCCGCGCCAAAAACGCGACCTCCTCTCCGGAGGGCAGGGCAACCACGTCCATCTCGACCGTCCCAAAGGCGGTCTCCACTTGCTCTTGACGCAACGGCGCCCCGCCTTCGTAAACTCCGGTGCCGCCGATGATGGCTTTTTTCATGACTTGCTGACCTCAAGCTGGGGTTGTGTCGTGCGGGGGGCCGAATTTTTCGCCTCTCATGCCGAGCAGAAGTGCTATTTCTTGGAAACCCTCCGGCAGCGTCACCACGAAGCCAAGCACGCGGAGTCCTGAAGTCAGCGGCTTTTGGGAGCCGGAATGTCCGGGAGGCCGAGGCACTGGGGCAACTTGATCGAGCCGTCGGCCTGCTGTCCGTTTTCGATGAGCGCAATCAGGGTGCGGGAGATGGCGACCGCCGTGCCGTTGAGCATGTGGACGAACTGGTTCTTGCCGGACTCGGAATCCTTGTAGCGGATGTTGAGCCGCCGCGCCTGATAGTCGGTGCAGTTGGAGGTGGAGGTGATCTCGCCCCACTTGTTGCGTCCGGGCATCCACGCCTCCAAGTCGTACTTGCGGAAGGCCGGAGCGCCGAGGTCCCCCGTGCAGATGTCCACCACCTGATACGGGATTCCGAGGTCTTGGTAGATGCGCTCCTCGATTTCCCGCATGCGCTCGTGCATCGCCTCCGAAGCCTTCGGATGCGTGAACGCGAACATCTCGACTTTCGAGAACTGGTGAACGCGGTAGAGTCCCCGCGACTCGCGTCCTGCCGCCCCCGCTTCCGTCCGGAAGCAGTGCGAAAATCCCGCGTAGAGCAGCGGCAAATCTTCCTCCGCGAGAATCTGATCGGCCAGCAGGCCACCCAGCGTGATTTCCGCCGTGGCGATCAGTGATAGGTCGGAGTTCTCCACCGAGTAGATTTGCGTGGACTCCCCGCGTGGGTTGAAGCCCGTGCCATGCAACACCGACTCTCGGGCGAGGTCCGGGGTCAGGAAAATGGTGAAGCCGTCCTCCTGAAGCAGCCGTAGGGCGTACTGCGCGAGCGCGAGTTCCAGAAACGCCGCCTGATTCTTGAGGTAGTAGAATTTCTGTCCGGCAACCTTCGCCCCGCCCTCGAAATCAATCAGGTCGAGCGCCTCCATCAACTCAACGTGATCCTTGGGATCAAAGTCGAACTGGCGGGGTTCCCCCACCTGCCGGGAGGGCTGGTTGTCCTCATCCGTCGCGCCAATCGGCGAGGCCGGATGCGTGAAGTTCGGAACCTGCGCGAACAGGTCGCTGCGCTCCGTTTCCAAGCTCCGGAAACGCTCTTCCTGCGACTGCTCCTCGCTCCGCAGCGCCTTCGACTCCTCGATGAGCGGCTGCCGCTCCTCCTGCGGCATCTTGCCTTTCATCTGCCCGCTGATTTCATTGCGGCGTTGGCGGATGCGCTCCAGTTCGGTTTGCGCCTCCCGAACTTGTTCGTCCAGCTTGAGCAGGTGCAGGATGTCGAGGTCCAGCCCGCGGTTGCGGCAGTTTTCAGCAACGCGATCCGGATCGTTACGCAGAAGGCGGAGGTCAATCATGGTTCAAGTTCCAAGAAGAGGCAAAGTTCCAGAGGGACAAAGTTCCAAAGGGTTCAGGGATTTTGTCCCTCTTGAAGCGCCGTTGCAACAGCTAGTAGCCGCCGATCCTCAAAGCGCCGCCCCATGAGCTGCACACCGATCGGCAATCCGGAGGCAGTCGGTTTTCCGGGAATCGAGACTGCGGGGGTGTAGGTCAGGTTCGCCAGTACGCTGCACAGGTCAATCAGGTACATCGTGAGCGGGTCTGCGGTTTTCTCGCCAAAGCGGAAGGGCGGCACAGGCGAGGTGGGGCCGAGGATCACATCAAACTCGTCCAGCAGCGTCTGCACTTGGGTGCGCATCAGTTCCCGGACCTGCGTGGCGCGTCCGTAGTACTGATCGTAGTAGCCCGAACTCAGCACGAAGGTGCCCAGCATGATGCGGCGTTTCACTTCCGTGCCAAAGCCCTGCTCGCGGGAGGTCGCGTAGAGCGATTTCAGCGAGGCTTCCCGCTGCTTGCGGACCCCGTAGCGGATGCCGTCAAAGCGCCCCAAGTTGGAACTCGCTTCGGCAAAAGCAAGGGTGTAGTAGGTGGGAATGATGGATTCCAGAAACGGCAGGGATCGCTGTTCGACGACCGCACCATTTGCCCTTAGTTGTTCAGCCACTTGCAGCACGCTCTCCCGCACTTCAGGATCGAGCGAGTCGGAAGTCAGGTACTCTTCCGGGAGGCACACCCGCAAGTCCGCGAGGTCCACGGTTTCCGGGGCTTCGGCCAAGGCTTGCGTTGCCGAGGTGCTGTCCTTGGGATCGTGTCCTTGCAGAAGATCGCAGGCGTAGCGGCAGTCCTCTGCGTTGCGGGCCAGCACTCCGATTTGGTCGAACGAGGAGCCGTAGGCGATGAGTCCGTAGCGGGAGAGGGTGCCGTAGGTCGGCTTCATTCCGGTGATGCCGCAGTAAGCCGCAGGTTGCCGCACTGAGCCTCCGGTGTCGGTTCCCAGCGCGAGCAATGCCATGCCAGCCGCCACCGAAACCGCCGCCCCGCCGCTGCTACCGCCTGGCACATGCTCCGGGCTGTGTGGGTTGCGCGTCACGCCATAGGCCGAGCTTTCGGTGGAGCCGCCCATCGCAAACTCGTCCATGTTCGTGGTGCCGATGATGATCGCGTCCTCGGCAAGCAGCTTCTCAACGGCAGTCGCGTGATAGGGCGAGCGGTAGCCTTCCAGAATCCGGGAGCCGCAGGTGTTGGTCAGTTCCGGGTCCGCCACGCAGATGCAATCCTTGATGGACACCGGAAGGCCCGCCAGCCGCCCCACGCTTTCTCCCGCCGCAACGCGCTGATCCACCTGCGCGGCACGAGCCAGCGCGGTTTCGCGGGAAAGCCGACTGCGGTAGGCGTTGAGTTGCGGCTCGCGTTCGTCAATGACATCGTACACCGAAGCCATCACGGCCTCGGCCTTGACGGCTCCGGAGCGAATTTGCTCGACGAGGGCACTCAGCGGCAGGTCGGAAATCATGAGCTTCAGGCGCCTTGCTCCTGTTCGAGCCGTTCGACGAGCGCAATGTACTCCTGCATCGCCTCGTCCTGCGCCTTGCCCTGAAGTTTCCCCCATGCGTCGTACTTGGCGCGTCCCTCGAAATCGGCAAATCCGGGGCGGTCGCCCTCAACATCGCCGACCGAGGCCTGCTTGAAGAGTGCGTAGAGTTGCAGAAGAAGGTCATTGGAGGGGCGTTTGGGCAACTTGGGTGCCCGCTCAACCGCGCTTTGGAAATCGTCTGCCAAGGCCATAAAACCTCTTGGAGTGAAGGGTGAACCGGAAGCGAAAAAGTGTAGCAAGCCCCGCTCAATCCTCAAACCAATTCTGGCGTTCCAAAGCGTGAACAACTTCCTTGCCCCAAAGCCCTGCCGTGCATGTTTCGTGCATTGAATTTTGGCTTACGCAAGGATGCGATCAAACACGGAAATGGGCGTTAAAGCACCTCCAACCTCTCCTCTGCCACAAGCAGTCCCGGATTTTTCTGCCGAAGCTCTGGCCCAGGGCTTTGCCAGTTTCAGCGAAGCCGCCCAGCAACTCCAGGCGTACTATCAGCAGTTTGAGGCCAAGGTTGCCGCCCTCAACGAGCAGATTGCCCGCAAGAATCAGGAACTGGAGCAAAACCTGCTCGAAAAGGACCGCGTCCAGAACTACCTCTCCAACATCCTCGAAGGCTCGGCCGTCGGCATCCTCGTCACGGACCTCGAAGGCTGCATCACTTCGGCCAATCGCACCGCGAGCCAATTGATTGGTCAGCCGGTTGATCACCTTGTCCAAACCGCATTTCGTGACGTGCTGCCCTTGGAAGTCACCCCGTGGGACGACGGCGAAGGCGCACAGCGTCAGGTTCGGGAGCATGAATTGAACCACCTGCGTGAAGGTGCACCGCCCCTGACACTCAACCTCTCGATCACCCCCATGAGCGGGGCACACGACGAAATCCTGGGGTGGATCGTCAACCTTCAGGACATCACCGAACTCAAGCAGTTTGAAGCCGAGGCCGAGCGCAAGAACCGACTCACGGGCATGGGCGAAATGGCGGCGAACGTCGCTCATCAAATCCGCAACCCGCTCGGCAGCATCGAGCTGTTCACCACGCTCTTGCAGCAGGAGATGCCCTCGGAGCGCGCGCAAACGCTGCTTCAGCACCTTTCGGCGGCGGCGCAGAGCATGAACCAGACCGTCTCGAACTTTCTGGAGTACACCCAGCCCCAGCCGCTGCTGCTCACCGGGACTGCCGATTTGCACGAGGTTGTGCAGGAGAGTTTGAGATTTTTGGGACAATTGGTAGAGTACAACAATATCCGGGTCCACACCGACCTTCGCGCTCAAGTCCCGATGGTGCGGGGTTCTGAGGAGCGGCTCCGTCAGGTTTTCCGGAATCTGCTGCTCAATGCCGTGCAGGCGATGGTCGAGTCGGGCGACCTCCACCTCGGTTCCTGCGAACGAACAATTGCGGATGCCGACACGCTGGCGACCTTTGGCAAGGAAGCCCAAGGTCGCGCCTCCCTTGCGGTGGTGGAAGTGGTGATCACCGACACGGGGACCGGCATGGTGCCAGAGGTGCTGGAGCAAGCCTTCGATCCGTTCTTCTCCACTCAAGAGCTTGGAGCCGGGCTGGGGCTGGCGATTGTGCGGAACATCCTTGAGGCCCACGGCGCCACCATCGCCATTGACAGCACGCCCGACTCCGGAACCCATGTGACCGTGCGCATTCCACAGTTTGTGCCGACGGTGGACTGAACCGGACGACAACAACCGTCTTGCAGAGACCAAAGAGAACTCCATGAATCCCATCCTGATCGTTGATGACGAAGTCGAAATGCGCATCGCCATGTCGGAGACGCTGAAGCACTGCGGCTACCCCGTGGAACTTTCGCACAACGCCATTGACGCGCTGAAGAAGGTCAAGGAGAACGACTACTCACTGGTCATCACCGACATGACCATGCCCAAGCGCAGTGGGCTGGAACTGCTCAAGGACATCAAGCAGCTTGACCCGTCCAAGGCGGTGATCATGGTCACGGCCTACGGGACCGTGCAGACGGCGGTGGAGGCGATGAAGGTGGGCGCGTTCGATTATGTGCTGAAGCCCTTCAACTTCGACACTTTCGCGTTTGTGGTCGAGCGGGCGTTGAACTTCCGGGAACACACCGGACCCATGACGCAAAGCGCGGCTCCGGCTCCCAAGAAATCCGGGGGCAGCGAGAGCTACAAGGACATCGTCACGCAGAATCAGGAGATGCTCAACCTGCTGGAAGTCACCCGCAACATCTCCAAGGCGAAGGCTCCCGTCCTGATCCAGAGCGAGAGCGGCACCGGCAAGGAACTGCTCGCCCGCTTCATCCACCTCAATTCCGACCGCGCCAACAAGCCCTTTGTCGCCATCAACTGCGCCGCACTGCCGGACACCCTGCTGGAGAGCGAGCTGTTCGGCTACAAGAAAGGCGCGTTCACGGGCGCAAACACCGACCACCGAGGGAAGTTCGAGCAGGCGCACACGGGGTCCATCCTGCTGGACGAGATCAGCGAGATGGCGCTTCCGCTTCAGGCGAAGCTGTTGCGCGTGTTGCAGGAGTACGAGATTGACAAGGTGGGCGGCGACCGTCCCGTCAGCATTGATGTCCGGGTGATCGCCACCACCAACCGCGAAATGCTACAGATGATCGAGTCCGGGAAATTCCGGGAAGACCTCTACTTCCGCCTCAACGTGATTCCGCTCGCCCTGCCGCCGTTGCGCGACCGCAAGGACGACATCCACATCCTCGTGGACCACTTCCTCGACAAGCACGCCCGCATCAACGGGCGGGACAAGCCCGTGATCACGCAAGAGGCGATGGACATGTTCATGCACTACAACTGGCGGGGCAACGTCCGGGAGTTGGAGAATGTGGTCGAACGCGCCCTGCTGCTCTGCAACGGCAAGGAGGTGCAGCCCCACAACCTGCTCATGCACTCCCAAACCGGACAGGGTTCGCTGAACGCCGACCTTGCCGCCGCCGTCTCTCCCAACGCTTCGGTGTCCGGTACGCCTGCGACCCTGCCGACCAGCAACGGCTCTGCACTCGGCATCGAGGTGGGGATGTCCATGAAGGAAGCAGAAAAGAAGCTCATCTTTGAAACCCTCCGGGAGACCAAGGGCAACCGCACCAAGGCCGCGCAAATGCTCGGCATCAGCATCCGCACCCTGCGCAACAAGCTCAACGAATACCGCGCCGACGGGGAGGAGTTCGACTTCGATTCCGGGGAGTAGCCCGGCGTTCCCGTGCGCGATTCTCCGGCCTCCACCTCCCCGACTTCCTCCAGCTTCTCCACAGGCGTCGTCCTTCGGCGCACCCGCAGCTTCTACTACGTGGACCTCGGACAGGCCGAACCCCGGCTCTGCCGCATCCGGAGCAATCTTTTTCAGGACAACGCTGCCGAAGCCCGTGTTGCGGTCGGAGATGCCGTTGGGGTCGAGCCGGACGCGGCGGAAGACGCAGGCTGGATCCGCGAGGTGCAGCCTCGGAAAAGCCGCCTCGCCCGCCGCTCCCGCGAAGGGCTTCCCGAGCAAACACTCGTCGCCAACGCCGAACAACTGCTCATCGTCGCCGCGCTGAAACGCCCGGAATTTCGGCATGGCGTGGTGGACCGCCTCATCGTCGCCGGGCTGGACGGGGGACTCGATCCGGTGATCGTCCTCAACAAGGCCGACCTTGCCGAAACTCAGGAAACCGAAACCCTCCGGCAGCTTTACACGGGCTTGGGCTACTCCGTGCTGCTCACCAGCACGAAGCCGCCCTCCGGGTTGGACGCGCTCCGCACCTGCCTCCAAAACCGCACCTCGGTGTTGGCCGGGCATTCCGGCGTGGGTAAATCCTCGCTGGTCAAGGCACTCTATCCGGATTGGGACATCCGCGTGGGCGCGGTCAACGAAAAGCGCGGCAAAGGTCGGCACACCACCACGATGGCCGAGATGTTCCGTCTACCGGAAGGCGGCTACCTCGTGGACACTCCGGGCATCCGTGAACTGGAGCCACTGGGCGTGACCCGGACCACGCTGGATCAGCACTTTGTGGAATTTGCGCCGCTGCGGATGCAGTGCCGCTTTGCGAGTTGCAGCCACCGCCACGAACCGGACTGCGCCGTGCAACAAGGGGTCGCCGACGGCGAAATCAGCGAAGTGCGCTACCGGAGCTACGTCGCATTCTGGGAGTCGCTGGAGTCCTGAACGCCCGAAACGGTTTCGGGAGTGCGGAGTTCGTCAAGAATGCGCCGCACCTGCCGTTGAGCGGGAGAGGGTGGTTTTTCCGGTTGGGGGCTGGAGGTTTCCGTGAGCGGGGCGGCCAATGCCATCGAATGCGCCAGGACGTGCTGCGCAGACGTTCCGGAACGCACCGCAAGTGCCACGCGGGAAAAACTCGCACTCGCAGCGGGGTGCTGGCACACGATTTCCGCATGGAGCCATTCCAGCCCCGGAACACGGATCAGTTCCTCACGAATCGCCTCCGACTCCACCAGCAGCACCAGCACCGCCTGCCGCTTGGAAGCACGATGGACAAAGGCGGGCGCACAACGTTGCCCAACCTCCTTCGGAAGCATACGCAACCACGCCTCGGCGAGTTCTGCAACCACTTGCTGGTCGGCCTTTACCTGTCCCAAATCCCCGACATGGCAACGAATGCGGTCCACACGCATTTCCGGGAGCAAGCGCCTGAGCAGTTTCAGGTAGCTCGGCATCTCAAACTGGATCGCCTGCGCGATGCTGCCGTCATACACCGTGACGTGCAGCACGGTTTCGCTCACCCGGAAATTGGCGAACCCCCGGATGAGCTGCTCCTCGGCAGGGGCCAACACACGGTCCAGCCGCCCGGAAAGCGTTTTCAGCAGATGCTCCATGTCGCTGAAGTCGCGGCCTCGGATTCGCTCCAGCACCCCCAGCAGCTCCGAAGGCGGTTTCTGGGCGGCAAAACGCTGCAACCACTCTTGGGTGACGGCGAAGTTTTTGGTGACCGAAAAGTTGCGGGGAAAGGCGTTTTGTGCAAGAAAACGGTCCACCGACTCAAACCAAAGCTTGCGAAGTTTGGCGAGGACCATTAAATGATGGTGTCCCGAGGCTTTGAAAATGCCTTGCAACACCTCCGTCGCGTCCGGGGCCGATTGGTTGCGGGAGAGCGTGGTGGAGCGATAATGCCGGATACGCTGCAGGAAGCGTTTGGCCTGCACATGGTCCGGATTGGCCGGCTCGCGCTGCGTTCGGGAGGGAGTCCGGCTCATGACGACTCGATCATTTGAACCACTGCAACAAGAGAGGGTGCCATGCTAACAAGTGACGTTCCGGGTTTGCTAGTCGCCCTGCCAGGGTTGCAGGACGGCTATTTCGAGAAATCCGTGGTGCTGCTGTGCAACTACGACGCGCAGGGCGCCTTTGGGCTGGTGGTCAACCAACCCGCCTCCGCGCAGGTGAGGGAAATCCTCGCCGACGAAAGCCTTCACGAAAACCCCGCGTTTGCGTGCCCTCTGCTGCTCGGAGGTCCGGTGCAGCAGAGCCAAATGTTCTGGGCGGTCCACGGCCCCGATTACGAAACCGAAGCCACCACCGCCATTTCCGAGCAGCTCCGGCTCAGTTCCGCGCAGGAGGTCATCCGCGCCCTTGCCGAGGATCGCGGCCCCTCGCAGTACCTGCTCGGCTGTGGCTACTCCGGCTGGGGGGCCGAGCAGTTGGACCGCGAGATTCAGGAAGAGACTTGGTGGCTCGGTCCGCTCGATGCCGAAGTGGTGATGGACTTGGAGTACGAGCAACGCTGGGAATCGGCACTCCACAGCATCGGCATTGACCCCTTCACGGCCTCGTTCGTCAAGGCGGGAACCGTTTAAGTGACGCGGCGAGCCTGAACAAGAAACCGTTCGTGCCGAGCCTGTCGAAGCACGAACGTCCTATCTCCCCAAGCTCCTCACAAACACCCCCGATTCCTGAAAATCGTAATCCCGCCGCTTTGTTTCCGGAAGCTGTTCGGGCGTTCCTGCCTGAAACCCGCACTGCTGAAAGACATGGGCGCTTCCGGTGGTGAGCGCAAACACGCAAGGCCGTCCCTGCGTTGTGGCCTGCGCCACTCCCGCTTCCACCAGCAGACGACCGAAACCGCGATTGCGATGCGCCTCATCCACGGCGAGTCCAGCGAGTTCCACCGCTTCGGAACCATACTCCACCAATTCGCAGCAGCCCACCACCTCGTCGTCCACGCATCCCACCAAAAACCGCTCGATGTGCTGCTGCACATACTCCGAGGAACGCTGCACCACGGCGGCTTGCTGAAACGCAGGCTGGAGAATCCGCAGGATTTCCGCGACATCGCTCAACCGGGCGGGCCGCACCCGCTGGTAATCCCGATCGGTCACCATCCAGCCCACGCCTTCGGAGGTGAGCAGTTCCTGAAGCAGCGCCCCATCCTGAGCGCCGTCCACCCACTGCGCCCGCTCCACGCCTCGCTCGCAGGCTTGGGCCATCGCCAGCACCCGATGCTGCTGCAATGCAGGCCAATCCGGGTGAGCCGCCAACCCCCGGCGTACCTCGTTCGCAGTCAGGGCTTTCGTTTCCTGAGCCGAAGCCTCCCCTTGCCAGGGCAACCCCGTGCTTTGCAGGAGAAGGAGCTTTTGCGCCCGCATCCGCACCGCCGCTTCCAGCGCGACGCCCTCTGCCTCCAGCCACCAGAGCCGCCCCTTCTCGCCGTGTGCCAAGGTGGACAACAGCACCGGAACTCCGGTTTGCAAAATCGCCGCAATCCGCTCGGTTTCGAGTTCGCGCACCTTGCCGTTGCACGTCTCCGCGCTGGACGTTTCCAGAGCAAGCCGCTCCGCCTGCACAAACGGTCCCGTCACGGGTAGCACCGAAGCTCCGGAAGTCGCCATGCGGGTCATCAGCCGCGACTGGGCATGGGCGCAAATGCGCTCCAACTGCGGGAGCTGCTCTGGCTCCGGAAGCAGTTGCCCGGCCTCGCTGAAATTGAATGTGCCGGAGTTTTCGTGTTCGGCCTGCACCAGCGATCCGCAGTCCAGCACGATCAGCATTCGTAGCCCCGACAGGCTCAAAAGCGCAAGGTCGTCCAAAGCACGGGACTCCGGAACGTCCAGTAACGCGCCGTCCACCAACACCACCACCAGCGATTTGCGGAACCGCTCCAAGTACGGCAACGCCGTGCGCAAGTGGTGAGCGAACTCGCTGGAAACCGAAGCAGAGGCTGGGTTGTGCATGAGTACCGTGGAAAATCACTGATGCTTGAGCAAAGCGCTCACTCAACCCCTTCGACCGCCCTCAATTCGCGTACAACCGCCCCTTCGCCCAATGCTGCCAGTGCCTTCTGGTAAGGCTCTCCCTCATAGTACTCCAAGGCCGCCTCGTAGCTTGGGAACTCCAAAACGACGGTGCGCTCCTCCACCGCAGACTCCAGCGCCTTGACTCGACCGCCTCGCACCAAAGCCTTTGCTCCAGCCTTCTCGATGGCCTGCCCGGCAAGTTTGGCATACTCGGCCAATCGCTCTTGGTCCTTGATCTCCCGATACATTGCGACAATATAACCTTTGGGCATGATTTTTCCTTTGAAAGAGGTGATTTAAAGATGCGCGAGTTTAAACTCACACTATCATAGGTCCATCCTGCGCAGGAGGCAACTCCGTGGGAGAGCCGGTCAATCGAAACAGAGGTCGCCCCTGCGGCCAAAGTGGAGTCCTCGGCAGAAGGAAGGATTGAGGTCGCAAGCGCGTTTCCAGCTTTGGCAGGCTTCCGGGAGGCGCCCCAACTGATAGAGCAGGGTGCCGCGCTGGTGGTGGATTTCGGGATGCTCCGGATTGAGTTGCAGGGCACGAGTGAATGCTTTCAGGGCAGGTTCGGGCTGGTGGGTGCGGACGTAAACCTTGGCGCGTTGGAAATGGACTTGGGCTTTCCACGCGGTGCCTTGGGGTTCAGCGGCACAAAGGACGCCCAACCCTCCGGCAAGCCACAGAATCAGCGCGATTGCTCCAATCCGTGCCCGAGTCACGAGCTTGTCTCGTCCTGCGAGCAGAGGGCGTTGAGCGCATCGGCGAGGTCGGCGAGGTCGCCGGGCAACACGGTGCGGAAATCCAGCCAGACGCATTCGTCCTGGATGCGGGCAATCACGGGAACCGGGAATTCTCGCAGGCGCGTCTGCAACTGCTGGGCGGATCGCTCGGTGTGCCGCACCACAAGCGCCAGCGAAGGCAGGGTCAGTTCCGGGAGGGCACCGCCTCCAGCCAGCGAGTCGGCTTCCCGGAGTTCGCAAGTGAAGCCCGGCTCCTGCGCAAGTTTAAGCCGCGCCTGAGTGTATTCAGCACGAACCCGAATCACATCCACAGATTCCTCCAGCATGCGCACGGTGGGGATGTGTTCCGGTGCGTGTTCAGGATCGAGGTACGCCGAGAGCGTTTCCTCCAAAAGCGCGAGGGTGCCCTTATCGAGCCGCAGGGCACGGTAGAGCGGATGCTTGCGGAGTTTCTGCATCAGCGCTTCCTGCCCCAAAACCAATCCCGCCTGCACCCCGCCCAACAGCTTGTCCCCGCTGAACGCGACCACGTCCACCCCAGAATCCAGCACCTGTGCGGCGGTGGGATGATCGCGGAGCGGTTCCTGCGAAAAGCGGTAAAACGAACCGCTGCCCCAATCGTAGAGGGAAAGCAGATCGTGCTGACGGGCCAGCGTAGCGAGTTCCGAAAGTTCCACTTCTTCCGTAAAGCCGCGCATTTCGTAGTTGGAGGGGTGGACCTTGAGCAGCGCGGCAGTGTTGTCCGTGATCGCCCGCTCGTAATCGCTGAGTCGCGTGCGGTTGGTGGTGCCCACCTCCACAAGCGTCACGCCTGCCTCCCGCATGATGTCGGGAATGCGGAAGGAGCCGCCGATTTCGACAAGCTCCCCGCGTGAGACAATCACCTCCTTGCCAGCCGCCAAGGCCCGTAGCATGAGGAACACCGCCGCCGCGTTGTTGTTGACCGCAATTCCCGCCTCAGCACCGGAGAGGGTGCGGAGCAGGCTCTGCACCCGTGTGCCGCGCTCGCCGCGCTCGCCGGTTTTCAGGTCGAATTCCAGCGGGGAGTAGGCGCAGAGCCGCGCTTCGGCTTTCCGGAACAATTCCGCCGCCAGCGGGGCGCGTCCCAGATTGGTGTGAACGACCACCCCGGTGGCGTTGATGACCCGCTCCGTGGCGCGAGCCGGGGTTTGGGCAAGCTCGTTCGTCAGGGCTTCCAGCACGTCCTGCTTGTTGCTCCACGGTGCCTCCTGAGCCAATGCCAGCGTCTGCCGCGCCTGACCGAGAAAGGCATCCACTCGCTCCCGCACCTCGCGTCCCGCAGGCAGGCTCCGGGACTTGAGGAAGGTGTCCACCTCGGTGATGGACGGCAAAATGCGGAAGCGC
>CAZQXS010000055.1:18408-23149 GCA_964597275.1 uncultured Pseudomonadota bacterium
GGCTTCCGCTTCGGCAGGTGCGGCCTTCGGAGCCGGAGCCTCCGACTTTGCGGGTTTCTTCGCGGCAGGTTTTTTGAGTTTCGCCGGAGCCTTTTTGGGCTTGGGTGCCTCGGAGGCTTCCGCCTCTACAGCAACTTCTGGCTTGGCGGGCTTGTGGCCTCGCCCCGAACGCTTGGGGGCTGCTGGGACTTCCTCTGCCACCGGAGTTTCCGGAGTTTCCACCTTGGCCTTGGCACGGGGCCGACGGGACGGTGATTTTTTCGGCTTGGCTTCCTCAACGGGTGCGGTGGAGGTGTCCGCTTCACTCACGACTTCTGCAGAAGCCTCCTCCGCTTGCGGAGGCATTTGGTCTTTCGCGGGCTTGCGGCGACCGCGGGACGGCTTTTTCGGGGCCGAATCCTCAGCAGCCACAGCGGACGTGTCAGCAGTTGCTTCCGATCCTGCTTGCAGAACCTCACCCGTTTCCGAGTCAAGGTGCTTGCTGACGAAAATGGGTGCATCCACCGGAGCGCGTTGGTTGCGGCGACGCCATTCTGGAACGGCCGGAGTTGCCCAAGACGAGGCCTCCTCATCTTGCGCTTCGTGGACACTGCTGAACAGCAGGTCCGGAATCGGCTTTTTCGTCTTCGATTTGGCGGGCTTTGCTTTGGAAGCACTCTCAGGGGTTGGCTCTTCCTCGGACTTGGCCTCCTCCGTCTTGGCCTCCTCCGCCTCGCTGGTTTCCGCGACGGGTTCCGCCTCAGCGGATTTGCCCCGCCGTCCGCGTCGGGAGCGACTGCTGGGGGCTGTTTTTTCCGGGGCTGCTTCGCCTTCTGCAGCCGCCTTGGCGTTCTCGGCGGTTTCTGCGGCAGGTTCCTCTTCTGAAATCGAAGAGCCGCTGCGCTCGGCTTCCACTTCCGGGGTTTCCTCGGAGGTTGGGGTGCTGCGCTCGGAGCCACTTTCCCGTGAGCCACTCCGACTTCGGCTGCGCCGTCGTCGTCGTCCCGTCGTGGGTTCCTCGTCGGTTTCCAGCACGGGCAGGGTGCGGCGTTCCTCCTCCTGCTCGTCATCGAGCAGCACGATCTCCATTTCCGGAAGCAACTCCAGCGTGAGCGAGAAGTCTGGCAGTACTTGGATGGAAAGCTCGTAATCCACCTCGATCTGGTTGAGCTTGCGGCGGCTCTGATTGAGCAGGTGCGTGGCGAGTTCCAGTGGAAGCCGCAACTTGACGCTGTGGAGCCGATAGTCCACGGCCAAATCCTGGATGCGGCGCACAATGCGGTTGGCGGTGGAAAGGGTGGGGTCGTTGTTGGACAGGCTGCTGGCGATGCGCTGTCGGCTCATTTCCAGCAGTCCGAACTTGGAAATCTCTCCGAGCGACCAGCGGGCCTTGTCCTGAGCCAGCGCCTCGCCCATGCGCTCGACCACGGCCTCACGGTTCTTGCCCACATCCATGTCAATGAAGTCAATGACGATGAGGCCGCCAAGGTTGCGGAGCCGGAGTTGCCGCGCCACCTCGTCCGCCGCTTCAAGGTTGGTGCGCAGCGCGGTGTCCTCGATGCTGCGCTCCTGCGTGGAACGCCCGGAGTTGACATCCACCGAAACCAGCGCCTCGGTGGGACTGATCACCAAACCGCCGCCGGAAGGCAGGCTGGCGCGGCTGCTGTTGAGCGCACCGATCTGCTTTTCGATGTCATGCTCGGAGAACAGCGAGCGCTCGCCAAGGTAGAGCTGGAGCCGCTTCTGCTGGGTGGGCATGTTCGCCTGAAAAAACTCCAGTGCGCGCTGAAACGCCTCGGCGTCGTCAATCACCACCTCGGTGATGCTCTCGTCAAAGTAGTCGCGGAGCATGCGCACCACCGCATCTTCCTCGCGGTAGAGCAATCCGGGCTTGTCGTTCTTGTCAAAGGCGTCACGGATGCGCGTCCAGTTGCGGCGCAGCAGCATGAAGTCGCGCTTGAGTTCGCTGAGGCTGCGGTCCACACCTGCCGTGCGGATGATCGCGGAGGCTTCCTCGCTGACCAGTCCCTTGAGCAGGTGCTTGAGGCGGTTGCGCTGCTCCTCGTCCTCGATGCGCTTGGAAACCCCGCCCCGGTCGCTGTTGGGCATGAAGACGAGGAAGCGCCCCGGAAGCGAGAGGTTGGTGGTGAGCGTCGCGCCCTTGTGGTCGATCTCGTCCTTGAGGACTTGCACCAGCACCTTCTGCCCGGACTTGAGCAGGTGGTTGATGGCGGGGCGGCGCAGGTCGCTCTTGTTGGGCTTGTACACCTGCTGGTTGACATCGGAAATGGCGAGGAAGCCGTTCTTCCCCTGTCCGTAGTCCACGAAGGCGGCCTGAAAGGAGGGCTGCACTTTCGTGACCACGCCCCGGTAGATGTTGCCCACGTTCTGGGCGCGTTGATCCTGCTCGATGAAGAGGTTCTCCAGCCGTCCGAAGCGGACGAGCGCGATGCGTGTTTCGTCCTCTTCGACATTGATGAGCATGCGTTGGGTGTCTGTTGACATTGGGTTCCTGAATTGGGTTTTTGGGGCGGACGGCGAAACCAACGTGGTTTCAGGAGGGCACTCAGGCTGGGCAGGAAGGAGCAGGGCACGTCCGGGACTTCCCGTAGGTGTCAAATCCTGTCTGGACCTCCGCACTGGGAGGCGAATCCGGTGAACTGCCGGGCGCACTTCCCAAACGGGCAGCGCCATCAGCGTTTGCCGGATCTCAAATTTCCTGCGACCCCAAGGGCCGTTGTCCGCGTTCAGTTCTGTGGGGGTGATTCTCGAAATCCGAAATCGGTTTGCCAGCCGCGTGGCTTCATACGCTTCGCGGCTGAAACCCGAAATCCGAAATTGGTCCCACTACGATTCATCACCTAGCACAAAGGGCTTGGCCTCGTGCTCACCTTGTTCGTTTTTGAGGATCGTTTCCACACGCTGTTCCGCACGGTCCAGCAGTTGGTGACACGTCCGGCTCCAGCGCACCCCGTCCTCAAAGGTTCGGAGGGCGTCTTCCAGAGGCAACTCCCCCTGCTCCAAGCGATCCACTGCCGCTTCCAGTTTTTCCAGAGCGGTCTCAAAGTTGGGCGGTTCGTCCGTGTTTGGCATCTGCTTTCTGCAAAGGCGTTTTCTTGATCCTCGGTTCTCAGAGCTTCCGGATGATCTCGGTCACCGTCTGCGCGGGGGTGAGGCGTCCTGTGTCCACCACCACCTCTGCTTCCATGTAGATCGGCTCGCGTTCTTCCAGCAGTCGCGTGACGCGCTGCTCCGGAGTCTCCGCCCCCTGATGCATCAGGGGGCGGTGCTTGTCCCGCGACAACCTCCCGACGAGGTTTGCGGGGGGGACGCGCAGATAAACGCGCCGTCCCAATGCTTTCATCAGCGTCCGGTTCTGCTCCCGGACCACCATCCCGCCGCCTGTGGCGAGGATGGTGTTCTGGACCGACTGCAAGCCCTCCAGCAGTTCGGTTTCCAAATCCCGAAAGCGGCTCTCGCCCGCATAGCGGAAAATGTCGGCGATGGTGCAGTTCTGCTTGCGCTCAATCTCGGTGTCGGCATCGAGAAAGTAGTATCCCAAGCGCCGGGCGAGCAGCCGCCCAATCGTGGACTTCCCCGCCCCCATGAATCCGGTGAGCAGGAGGTTCATGGCGGATCAATGAAGCCGGAGTTCCGAGGGGGAGTCCTCGATCCACCCTCCGCCGAGCAACACCTCCCCGTCGTAAAACGCCGCTGCCTGCCCCGGAGTGACCGCACGCACCGGCTCGTCCAAAATCACGGACGCGGTTCCGTCAGGTCCGGGCTGGAGCGTTGCCGGAGTGCCGGAATGCGAGTAGCGCAGCTTGGCCGCCACCCGCATCGGTTCCTCCGGAGCGTCCACCGAAACCCAGTTGATGCCGGAAATTGACACGGTTTGCGACGCCAAGTCCGCTTCCTTCCCCAACACCACCTGATTGCGCTCGCGGTCCAAGCGCACCACATAGTACGGGGTCGCATCGGACACGCCCAAGCCCCGGCGCTGGCCAATCGTGTAGAACGGCAAGCCCTGATGCGTTCCCAGCACGTTTCCTTCGGGATCCACAAAGTCTCCGGGCTCCGGCGGCTTTGGCAATTCGGCGGCAAGGAACTGGCGATAGTCGCGGGGCACGAAGCAGACTTCCTGACTGTCCGGCTTGTCGGCGGCGGCAAAGTCCAGTTCGCTCGCCATGCGCCGCACTTGCGGCTTGACGTGATCGGCGAGCGGAAAGCACAGCCGAGGCAGGCTTGCGCGTTCCACGCCCCAGAGGAAATACGTCTGATCCTTGCGCAAATCCGCAGGCCGCGCCAAGGCCCAGCCGCCGGAATCCGCTTCCTGCTGACTGCGGGCGTAGTGCCCGGTGGCCAGCAGTTCGCAATCCAACTCGTCCGCCTTCTCCAGCAAATAGCGGCTCTTGATGGTGCGGTTGCACATCACGCACGGGTTGGGCGTGCGCCCGTCCTGATACTCGCGGATGAAGTAGTCAATCACCTCGCTGCGGAACTCCTCCTGCACGTCAAGGACGTAAAACGGGATGTCGAGCCGATGGCAGACCGCTCGTGCCTCCATCGCCTCGTCCAGCGAACAGCAGCTCTTGGGGCGCGAATCCTGCTCCGCGCCGTGGTAGAGCTTGAGGTGCAGCCCGATGACTTCGTGTCCTTGTTTTTTGAGCAAAGCGGCGGCAACGGAGGAGTCCACCCCCCCGCTCATTGCCATTGCGACTCGTGCCATGATCCTTGCATTTCTCCGGGATGAACTGAGGGC